>JBDTYW010000059.1:0-8617 GCA_040005445.1 Candidatus Eiseniibacteriota bacterium | reverse complement strand
TACACGTCGCCCGCGGCGGTCGTCCGGTCGCTGCCGACGAAGCACACATCGGCTTTCCCGCGCTGCAGCACGTGGCCCGACATGGTGTCGGTGATCAGCGTGTGCGGCACGCCGGCGGCGCCGAGTTCCCACGCGGTGAGGCTTGCGCCCTGGCCCCGCGGACGCGTCTCGTCCACCCACACGTGAATCGGGATGCCGGCCTCGCGCGCCTTGTACACCGGGGCGAGCGCGGTGCCCCAGGCCCCCGTGGCGAGCCACCCTGCGTTGCAATGGGTCAGCACGTGCAGGGACTCGGCGCTCGGATCGCGCTCGCGCCGGGCGCGCCAGAGCGTCTCGACCAGCGCCAGGCCATGGTCGCCGATCGCCGAGCAGACCGCGATCTCGTCGGTGAGGATGCGCTGGGCCTCGGCCCAGGCCCGCGCCGCGCGCTCGCCGGTCGGCGCCCCGGCGAGCGCGGCGCGCACGCGCGCAATCGCCCAGGCGAGGTTGATCGCGGTTGGACGCGTGGCGAGCAGCTCGCGCGCGGCGGTCTCCTCGGCGGCGGCGGCGGCATCGGCGCGCAGCGCGAGCGCGAGGCCGAACGCCGCCCCGACCCCGATCAAGGGCGCGCCGCGCACGCGCATGGCGCGGATCGCCTCGGCGACCTGGTCGAGCCGCTCGAATGCGAGCACGCGCGTCTCGTGCGGCAACAGGGTCTGGTCGAGGGCGTACACGCGGCCGGGAGCAGCCTCGGTCCAAAGGCTCTGCGGGCGCTTGCCCTGGGGGCTCAGGATCATGGTCGCAATGTGGCAGAAATCCGCCCGGCGCGCGAGCGCCGTCCCCGGGCGCGGCGGCGTGCGTAAATTTCGGCCGCCGGTGCTAGGATGCGCCGATGCGCCGCCGCCTGCTGGCATTCCTGGTCCTGCCCGCCCTGCTCGTGGGCGGGTTGTTCCTCCCGCTCTCCCCGCGCGGGCTGGTGTCCCATCCCCACCCTGCTCGCAACTACGAAGAGGCGCTCACGCGCATCGCCGCGATCAAGTCGGCGGACGACGCGCGCATCGCGCCCGAGTGCCGCACCACGCTCTATACGTATGGCTCGCGCACGCGCCACGTGGTCGTCCTGTTCCACGGCCTGACCAACTGCCCGGCGCAGTTCGATTCGCTCGGGCACCTGGTTTACGCGCGCGGGGCGAACGTGTTGATCCCGCGCATTCCGCGGCACGGCTTTGCCGACCGCATGACCGACCAGCTGGCCGAATCCGACGCGCGCGAATGGTGCGCGTTCGCCGACTCGGTCGTCGACGCGGCCCGCGGCCTGGGCGATTCGGTGACCGTCGTCGGGCTCTCGCTCGGGGGCACGCTCGCCGCGTGGGTGGCGCAGGAGCGCCGAGACGTCGATCGCGCGGTGCTGATCGCCCCGATGATCGGCGTGGCGGTGGCGCCGGGAGGCTGGACGCCGGTGGTGACGCGGCTGGCCGCCCTGCTGCCGAACCAGTTCGTGTGGTGGAATTCCCGGCAGCGCGCCGCGCTCGCCGGGCCGAAGCACGTGTACCCGCGCTTCGCCTCGCGCGCGGTCGCCGCGACGCTCCTGATCGGCGGCGCGATCCTGCAGTCCGCCCACGAGCGGCCGCCCGGCGCCCGACGCGCGGCCTTCATCACCGTGGGCGGCGACGCCGCGGTGGACAACGGAGCGATCGCCGAGCTCGCGCGCCTGTGGGAGAAGTCCCGGCCCGGCACGGTCACCGAGCGCTTCGAATTTCCCGCGGAGCGCCGCCTGAGCCACGACGTCGTCGATCCCGATCAGGTCGGGGGCGACCCCGCGTTCACGTATCCCGTTCTCGAACGCATCATCGGACCGTAGGAGGCTGCGATGGAACGGATCACCGGAATCGGGGGCGTGTTCTTCGAGGACGCCATGCTCGCGCCGCTGCGCGCCACCGGCGTGTGGGTGGACGAGAAGGTCGAGGATGCCGAGTTCGGCCGACCCGAAGGGACGCGGGTCAGCGCGGCGAGGGCAGGCTGACCAGGATCGCGGTGACCATCAGCACGACGAACGCCGCGGTCAGCTCCATGCGCGCCGAGCGCTCGAGGTCGATCGCGCCCGCCTCGGTCCCGAGCTTCGGGGACTGGCGCTTCCAGTTGAACGCGCCGAGGCCGACCACGACCGCGACCACGCACAGCTTCGCGATCAGCGCGTAGCCGTAGGGCGTCGTCCACAGCGTGTCGAGGTGCTTGAGCTTCCGCCACGCGGTGATCACGCCGAGCACGGCGAGCGTCCCGGCCGAGGCGAGCGCCCACGGCGAGAACGCGCGTACCAGCGCGGCGGCGAGCGCGCCGCGGCGCTCGGGCGCGATCGCGGCCCGGTGCAGCGGCGTGAGCGCGGCCACCACCAGGAGGAACAGCGAGCCGACCCACAGCCCCGCGGCGAGCTCGTGCGTGGGAATCACGATGCGCGCCCACTGGCCGAACAACGCCGCGCGCAGGGGCGAGACGACGACCCCCACCGCCGCGAGCGGCCAACCCCAGCCGCGCCGTCCGGCCGCGGCGAGGAAGCCCACGATCGCGAGCACCGCGCATGCGAGCGCGATCGCGATCTGGGGCGTGCTCGTGATCAGCGCCGTGACGGCGAGCTTCTTCTCCTCGGCCAGGCCGGGCAGGTCGAGCGCGAACAGGCCGAGCGAAACGAGCGCGCCCGCGAGGCCCCAGCGCGCGGCGCGCGCGGCCGCGTCCGCCGTGAAGCGTCCCTCGGCAGCATCGGCGCCGAAGCCGGCGGCGCTCAGCCCGCGCAGCGCGAAGTAGCGAAAGCCGATCGCCCCGGCCGCGCAGAACGCGGCGAGAAATCCAAGCAGCTCGATCAGCGGGTCCGGCCAGGTGATCAGGGGTTCGGGCGTCATCGGTGTCTCCGGGGACAGTGGGGGCAACGGTCGCCGCCATCGTAGCGCACCGGCGCGGCGCGTGGCAGACTCTGCATCGTGGTTGACCCCGTTGTCCGGAAGGAGGCGCGATGTCTCCACCCGAAGCCGAATCCCCGCGCGCGGAGCGCGTCACGATCCCGACCGCCGACGGGCCGATGGAGGCGTACGTCGCGCGCCCGGCGGCGCCCGGCGCAAACCCGGCGATGGTCGTTGTGCAGGAGGCGTTCGGCGTCAACGGGTACATTCGCGACGTCTGCCTGCGCTTCGCGGGCGAGGGTTACGTCGCGATCGCGCCCGAGCTCTTCCACCGTTCGGGCAGCGGGATCGAGATCCCGTACGGCGACCTGCCGCCGGCGATGGCGCAGATCGGGATCCTGACGAACGACGGGATCGAGGGCGACCTTGCCGCCGCGTTCGCCTACGCGCGCACCGACGAGGAGGTGGACGCGTGGCGGGTCGGGCTGGTGGGGTTCTGTGTCGGCGGTTTCGCGGCGTTCCTCGGCGCATGCCGGCTCGACCCGGCGGCCACGGTGTCGTTCTACGGCGGCGGGATCGTGCGCCCGCGCCCCGGGATGAGGATGGAGCCGGTGCTCGAGGAGGCCGCTGCGATCGACGCGCCCCTGCTGTGCCTGTTCGGCGCCGAGGACGGGGGCATTCCGCCGCCCGACGTCGCGGCGATCCGGGAGGGGCTCGAGGCGCGGGCGATCGGCGCCGAGGTCGTCGTCTACGAGGGCGCGAAGCACGGGTTCTTCTGCGACCAGCGGCCGGCTTACCACGCGGAGGCCGCGGCCGCCGCGTGGCAGCGCACGCTCGACTGGTGCGCGCGCTATGTAAGGGGGGCGGCTAGAAGCTGACGGTCAGTTGCGCGGCGGCGAGGCCGCTCGACTCGCCGGATTCTGCGGGCGTCGGCGCGTGGTGCGTGAAGCGCTGATAGACGAGCTTTCCGAGCACCCCGCGGCTCAGGCGATACCCGAGGCCGAGCTCGAGGCGATCCACGTCGGGGTGCCACGGCTGGACCGCGCCGCCCGAGTCTGCGACCTTGCTGAAGCGCAGCTCGTCCCAGCGGCCGGCGGCGTAGAGCCCCGCCGCGAGCGTGTACTTGCCCTCGACGTAGTATCCGCTGACCCGCAGGTTCCCGAGGTTCGGCGTCTCCCAGACGTTGCGAAAGCCCTCGCCGCGCAGCTCGGCATGGCCCGACTGGATCTCGGCGTCCACCATGGCGAGCGCCTGATCGTAGTCGTTGACGGTCTTGCCCGGCGGGACGAAGCGGTTCGAGAAGTCGTTGAGGTAGGGGCCGATCGCTCCCGAGATGCCGATGCGCACCGCCGGATGGGGCGTCAGGCCGAGCCGGCCGAGCCAGGTCTTGCCGGAGTTCTCCTCTTCGCCTGCGGTCGCCCAGCCCGGCGCGCCGGCGACGACGCCGAACGCGCCCTCGAACGGGCGCGCGCTGCCGATCGCGACGATGCCCGCGTCCCACCACGACTGCCAGATCACCGGCATGCCGCCGCCGTAGTACTCGCTGCCGACCGAGGGATCGCCGCCGTTCGTGCGCCCGAGCAGGTCGTCCATCGAGGCCGGCAGCGCGAACCAACCGAGCCCGGTCGAGAACTGGTAGAGCAGCGGCGTTCCCACCAGCGGATTCTTGTCCGAGTAGGCCCGCGGAGCGTAGGTCCCGATGTACCACGGAATCTTGCCGGCCGCGAGGTGGAGGTCGCGCTCCGCCCACGGCGTGTACTGCACGTAGGCGCCGATCAGGCGCAGGCGCTCGTTCTCCGAGTACAGCGCCTGGACGTCGACCTCGAGGTTCGAGGTCGGCGTGGCCTCGGCCATCACGCGCAGCTTGTAGAGGTCGAATGGCGAGACCATGGGCCCGTCCCAGTTCGATGTCAGCGCGTCGCCGCGGGTCGGCGCCGTGAGGTCGAGCAGGCCATGGAACTTGATCGGCGTGGCGCCGGCGAAGCTCGCCGAAACGACGCTCGCGAGCACGACCAGTAAGGCAATGCGCGAAGCGGATCTCATGCCGCGGCCTCCAGGAAGTGGTCCCGGGCGGGGACGCGGATCTCGAAGCGGCTGCCCCGGCCGACCTCGCTCGTGAGCGTGATCGTGCCCCCGTGCGCCTCGACGATGCCGCGCGCCGTGGCGAGCCCGAGGCCGAGCCCCGCCGAGTTGAAGTCGAGCGTGCTCGAGGAGTGGTGATGGATGGAATCGCCCAGCGTCATGGCCCGCTCGAACACGCGTGCCTGGCGCTCGGGCGCGATTCCCACACCGCTGTCCTCGACCGCGATCACGATCTCGTCGGTGCGGTCGTCGTGCGTCGCCTGCACCCGGACGGCGCCGCCGTCGGGCGTGAAGCGGATGCCGTTGCTGATGAGCTGGGCGAGCGCATGGGCCAGTTGCGTCCCGTCCACCTCGGCGAGGTCGAGGGCGCCGTCGATGTCGGTCGAGACCGCGACCGAGCGCTCGCCCGCCGTGGCCGTGGCGGCGGCGATTGCTTCCGCCACGATCGAGGCCAGGTCGTGCGGCGCGCGCTTGAGCACCAGCCGCCGGCTGTCGATCTGAGACATCAGGGTGGCGTTCTCGGCGATGCGCGACAGGCGGGTCAGGCTGTCGTCGATCGCGACCAGCGCGTTCTCCTGCGCCTCCGTGATCGGGCCGAGTTCCTGGTCGGCCATCAGCTCGTGATAGCAGCGGATGATGCTGATCGGGGTGCGCAGCTCGTGCGAGGCCACGCTGATGAACTCGCTCTTGACGCGCGCGAGCTCCTCGAGGCTGCGGACGTAGGTGCGCTGCTGCTTGCGCATGTCGAGAAAGCGCGCGGTCAGGTAGCCGACCTCGTCGTGGCTCGGGACGCGCAGGTCGTAGTCGTAGTTCCCGCGCTCCATCTCCTCGGCCCCGCGCACGAGGCGTCGCAGCGGCGCCACCACCATGTTCGCGACCAGGAGGCCGGCGAGCAGGGCGAGCAGCGCCGCGACGGCGCCGAGCAGGGAGAGATTCTTCTGCATTTCGCGCAGGACCGCCGTCTCCGAGTCCAGCGATCGCTGGATCAGGTAGAGCTGCCCGCTCGCGGGATCCGAACCCGGGATCGGGGCGGCGATCGTGAGATAGGTCTCGTGCGGGGCGTGAACCTCGAACACGTGGGCCGCGGCGTCGGTGCGTCCGGCGGCCGCTGGCGGGCGCTCGAGCGCGGCCGCGGCGGTCGCGCGCACGACGTCCGAGCCGAGCGTCGTGCCGGTGACCGCGCTGCCGCAGAGGAACGTGACCTCGCTGTGCGTGAGGTCGCGCAGCTTGAGCGCGAGATCGCGCCGGATCCCCTCGCCGAGGACGAGCGCGCCCACGAGACGGCCGCCGGCGGTCACCGGCGTCACCGAGACGAGGTAGTGCCGGTTTGCGTCGATCAGAACGCCCGTGACCGGGTGGCCGGTGAGCGCGCTGCGCACGAGCTTCGCGCGGCTTGCCTTTGCGACCGTCGATCGCCCGACCGAGCCGAGCGTGCGGTTCTTCGTGTCGACGACTTCGAATACCTCGCTGCCGGTGATCCGATTGAACTCGTCGGCGACGCCCGTGACGGTGGCGCGCAGTTGCACGTCCTGGCCGGTGTTGGGGAGCGTGAGCACCGAGAAGAAGCGCGGGTCCTGCACGATTACCATGCCCGCGACCGCGAGCTCGCGCGTGCGGGCTGCGACCATGTCCTCGAACACGGCGGAAGCGCGTCTCAGGTCCTGGCGAACCGTGGTCTGCACCTGTTCGGTCACGCTGTGGTTGACCATCGCGAGCGTGCCGAACGTCAGCGCCAGCAGCGGCGGAACCGTGAACAACAGGATCTTCCAGCGCAGGCGGATTCGCATGTCAGTACGCCAGGTCCAGGGTCACGTCGCCGCTCGCAGGTACGCGGACCGTGCGCGAGAGGTCGCCGAAGTCCGGGTGCCACACGTTGACCGTGTAGGTCCCGGCGGGGAGGCGGGGGAGGGCGTATGCGCCCTCGCCGTTCGGGCGTGCGAACGCGCGGTTCGGCAGGACGAGGATGAAGCACGCCATGCTCGGATGAATGTCGCAGAACACCTGCACGAGTCCGGTGCGATCGAAGCGCACCTGCTTGGAATGCCCGCGGGGGTACTTCCCCAGGTCGAAGCGCTTCACGGGCGAGACGCTGAACACGTTGTGGAAGATCGGGTCCTGGTTCGGGAAGTCGACCACGGTGCCCACGACGCACGAGAGCACGCGCTCGGAGAACGCCTGCTGCCGCTGTGCCAGGACGTGCCCGGAGGGGTCGGCCGTGAGCAGCGAATCCGCGCCGGGCGGAAGTTGTGCGACCGAGATCACGGCGTCGCTTACGAGGCCGTGCGGGGGATCGTGCCTGCCGGCGAGCGCCGACGCGCGTCCGGGATATGGATTCGCCGCCACGCTCGAGGCGGCGCCCGTCGGCGGCACGCGCAGCACTCCGAGCACGACGCCCGCGCCGGCGGGGATCACCACGGAGCACAGCGCGCCCAGGGCGAGCGCAAGCGCGGGGAGCAGATCGGGGAATTGTCGTTTGCGATCGGCCAAGGCCATCCTGGCGGGCCCTCCTAGGCTCCGTGCCGGCATTGATTTCGCTTCCCTGCGGTACCCGGGAAATATCGGCACACAGGGGGTATTTCTTGACGCCGGATCCAGCCGGGGAGCGCGGGGTTGAGTCCGCCGCCGGGGGAGCGTAGATTCGACGGGTTCGATCTCCGGCACGTCGCCGCCCGGTCTCCTCCCGCAACCTCCGCGGAGTTCAAGATGAGCACACAAACAAATATGGCACAGGCGTTTACAGGAGTGTTGCGGGGCTGCCTCGGGGTTCTGCTCGCGGCGCTGCTTGCGCCCGTCGCCCTGGCCGCGACGAAGGCCCCGGCCGCCCCGGTGCGCCCGGCGCCGGTGGCAGCCCGGGTCGACCTCCCGCACTACACGCCGCCGCCCGCCTTCAGCGAAGACCTGGTGATCACCACCGAGGGTCGGACGATCGTCATGAAGCGCGCGATCGACTCCGGTCGCACGCGGACCGAGATGGCGTTCGACGGCAATGCCATGGTGACGATCGAGGCGGGCGACGAGGCGGGCACGACCTACATGCTCATGCCCGATCAGAAGCGCGCCATGAAGATGTCGCGCGGCGCAGTGGTGGCAGAGGCGAAGAAGCACGAGGGACAGGCGCCGCCCGATAGTGTGCAGGCGGCGCCCGCCTATCGCGCCGAAGATCTCGGGGAGGAGACGATCGACGACGTGGTCACGCGCAAGATGCGGCTGATCACGGACGAAGCGAGCGTGCTGGCGTGGTTCGACAAGGCCTCGGGCGCGCCCGTGCGCATGGAGAGCACCTCCGAAGGCAAGCCCGTGGTGATGGAGTGGAAGGCCCGCAAGGCCGGCGCCCAGCCCGCGGAGTTGTTCGAGGTGCCGAAGAACTACGAGCTGACGGACATGGACGAGATGAAGAAGAAGATGGGCTCGATGGGCGGCATGGGCGGGCTCGGGGGCATGGCGAAGGGCATGGGCGCCGGCATGGCGGGCGGCATGCTGGGTGGCATGGGCGGCGGCATCGGAGGCCAGCTCGGGGGCATGATCGGCGGCCCCATGGGCTCGATCGCCGGGCGCTATATCGGGGGCAAGATCGGAAACGCGCTCGCCCACAAGGCCGTGGGTGGCACGCCCTAGGAGCCTGTCCGAGTAATCACATTCCACTCGCGAACTGTTGAGCGACGTGG
>JBDTYW010000058.1:0-8674 GCA_040005445.1 Candidatus Eiseniibacteriota bacterium | reverse complement strand
AGGCGCTCGATCCGGCCGCGGGCGCACGGGCGCGAGGACTGGGCGCGCTGGCAGCGTCGCTCGCGAAGGACCTGGGCCTCGAGGAGCGCGCGGTCGAGGCCGTGCGCGCCGACGCGCTCGCGCGCGCGGTCGCGCCCGCCGACGCGCCGATCGGCGCGTAGACGACGAGCGAGGGCGCCGTGCTCGAGCAGGAGATCCTCGCGGTCTCCGAGGCGTACTTCCGCTACCTCGAGGGGCATGGCCCGGGCCGTCCGGCGCCGGATGCGCTCCAGCGTTTCTTCGCCGAGGCCACGCCCGGCCGCGGCTACGATCGCCAGGTCACACAGGCGCTGGACGACCTGGTGCGGCGCGGCGACGTGGCCGCGCTGCGCGACCTCGCGCCCCCCGCGCGCGGCTGAGCACGAGACGATTCACTCCGCGGACGGGCGCAACCTGGATCACGGGCGCGTGGGCGCGCCCGGTGTGGCGGATCCCGCGGCCAGGGCCCGGTCCTCGCAGCGAATCCGCACCGTGAGCGCGAGCGCGTTGAGGGCGCCCACGACGAGCGCGGTGCGCCACGCGCCGAACAAGAGCGGCGCGGCGACCAGTTCGAGCACGACTGCGACGTAGTTTGGGTGCTTGAGGAATCGATACGGTCCCCGCCTCACAAGTTCCGCCCCCGGGATCACCCACACACGCACGTTCCAGTAGGGCCCGAGCGCGTGGATCGCCGCGTAGCGCAGCGCCTGTGCGCCCGCAAGCAGCAGGGCCCACAGCGGCCACGCCGCGCCCGGCCGCGCGCCCAGGAACGCCACCTCGGCAAAAATGCCGAGCACGAGCAGCGTGTGGACGACCACGAACATCCAGAAGTGCTCGCGCCCGGACTCCACGGCCCCGCGCGCACGCAGCCGGTCGACGTGCCGCGCCGAGATCCAAAGCTCGATCAGCCGCTGTGCGGCGAGGGCGACCGTGAACAGGAGCGCGAGCCCAAGCGCCCCGGTCATGGGGCGGCGACGCGCATCAGGACGGACTCGGCGGCAAAACCGGGACCGAGCCCCGTCATCAGCGCGAGGTCGCCCGGGTGGAGGTCGCCCGATTCGAGGAATCGTTCGAGCACGAACAGGCAGGTGGGGGAGGACATGTTGCCGTAGTCCTGAAGCACGCCGCGCGCGTGGCGCAGGGCTTGCTCGCGAAGCCCAAGCGCCCGGGTCATCGCGTCGAGCACCTTGCCGCCGCCCGGGTGTGGAACCACGTGCGCGATGTCGGCGAGGGCGTGTCCATGGCGCGCGAGGAATTCGTCGAGCGCGGGGCGCAGCCAGCCCGCAAGCGTCGACGGGATCTCCCTCGTCATCACGAGGTGGAACCCCGCCTCGTCGAAGTTCCAGCCCATGACGCCGAGCGAATCCGGCCACAGCACGCTGTGGGCCGCGACGAGCTCGAGCTCGAGGCCGTCCCGGCCCGGCGCGTCCGCTCCGGCGACGATCGCCGCCGCCGCGCCGTCGGCAAACAGCGACGCCGAGACCATGCCGAGCTTGAGCTCGTCCTGCGGCTGGAATGCGAGGCTGCACAGCTCGACCGCGATCACGAGCGTACGCGATGCCGGATGCGCGCGCGCGAAGTCCATGGCGCGCGAGACGCCCCCGGCGCCGCCCGCGCACCCGAGGCCCCACAGCGGCGTGCGCCGGACGTCGCGCCGAAAGTCGAGCGCGTTCGTCATGCGCGCATCGAGCGTCGGCGTCGCGAGCCCGGTAGTCGAGACCAACACGATGTGGTCGATGTCCCGCGGCGCCAGCCCCGCCCGCTCGAGAGCGCTCCGGGCCACGTCACTCGCCAGCGCGAGCGCGTGCTCGATGTAGAGGTCGTTCTTCTCGCCGAAGGAGTGCTCATGTTCGAGCCACTCGAGCGGGACGCACAGGTGACGCGTCGCGACCGACGTGTGATCGAACACCGCGAGCAGACGCGGGTCGGTGAGGCCGCGCGCCGTGAACAGCCGCGCCGCGAAGGCCTTGACCTCCTCCTGCCGTACGGCAATGGGAGGTACGGCGGTCGCCAGGGAGAGGAGTCGCGGGGAGTTACTCGCCATGGGCCGAGTGTACACCGGGGTCGAGGCCTTCGCTTCGAGGCGCGCGCACGGCGGCGGGATCGCTCCCGCCGCCGTTTTGCGCGGCGCTTCTTCGAGGGTTGTCCGTCAGTTCCCGCCCGCCGGCGCCGGCGTGGCCTGGGGCGTCGTGCCGGGCGTGACCGCGCCCGGGAACTGCACCTTCGGGACCGCCTTCGCGGCTTCGGGCACCTGGTAGAACGGCTCCTCCTTGAACCCGAACATGCCCGCGAACACGTTCGTCGGGAAGCGCCGCACCATCACGTTGAAGTCGCGCACCACCTCGTTGTAGCGCGTGCGCGAGACCGAAAGCCGATTCTCCGTGCCCTCCAGCTGGTCCTGCAGCTTCAGGAAGTTCTCCTGGGACTTGAGCTGCGGGTAGTTCTCGATCACGACCAGCAGCCGGCCGAGCGCGCTGTCCATCTGTTGCCCGGCGGCGAACTTCTGCTCGGTGGTCTTCGCGCCCGCCATCGCGGCCCGGGCGTTCGCAATCTCGCCGAACACGGTGACCTCCTGGGCGGCGATGCCCTTGACGGTCTCGACCAGGTTCGGGATCAGGTCGTTGCGGCGCTGCAGCAGGTTGTCGACCTCGGCGAGCGACTTCTCGACGTCGGCCTTCTTGGCGACGAGGCCGTTGTAATTACCCACGACCCATCCGCCGACCGCCAGCACGAGCACGGCCACCACCGCCAGGATTGCGAGTCCACCCTTCATGCGTTCCTCCCCGGCGCGCGTCGCGCCCGTCTACCAGCTGCCCGAGGCGCCGCCACCACCGGAGGCGCCCCCACCAAACCCACCGAAACCACCCCCGGAAGAGCCGCCGCCGAACCCGCCGCCGCTCCAGCCGCCACCCCCCAGGCCACCGCCGAACCCGCCGCCGATCCAGGGGCCCAGGCCGCCGCCGCGCCCTCGGCCGCCGCGAATCGCCAGGGACACGATGAACAGGACGATCATCAGCAACAGGACCACCGCGGCGAACGGCAGGCGCTCGCCGCGCCCGCGCGTGCGCACGGGCTGGTCGTCGGGCAGCGGGGGCGGCAGCCCCTTGTCCTCGGCCACGAACCGCGCGGCTTCGACCAGGCTCGCGAGCACGCCGCCGTCAAAATCGCCCGCGCGGAACGCGGGCGTGATGACCTGCCGGATGATCGTACCCACGCGCCCATCGGGCAGCGAGCCCTCGAGCCCGTAGCCGACCTCGAAGCGCACCTTGTGGTCCCCGATCGCGATCGCGAGCAACAGGCCCTCGTCCTTTTTCCCACCGCCGACGCCCCACTCCTCGAACTGGCGCACGGCATACTCTTCGATGGTCTCGCTGCCGAGCTGCGGAACGATCGCGACCGCGAACTGCACGCCGAGTTCCTGCTCGACCTTGCCGCAATAGCGCTCGATGCGCTCCTGGCCCTGAGCCGAGAGCGCGTCGGCGGCATCGGTGACGTAAGCGCGGGGCTTGCCGAGTTTCGCGGGCGCGGTCGTGTCGGCCGACGCGCCCTGCGCGAACGCCCGCGCCGCGCCCTGGGGCGACGGCAGGACGAGCGCGAGCAGCGCGAGGAGGAGAGTCATTGCGCGCACGATACGGGTTCGCGTCCCGGGAGGTTGCAACCGGCGCTCAGCGTCCAGAGAGGCCGTCCACCGCGTTGACCAGCGCGTCGAGCCCGGCGAGGAAGTCGGCGAAGCGGCGCTTGAGCGTCGCGTCCTCCGGCGTCGTGTTTTCGCCGCGGGCGATGAACGGCGCGGCAAGTGCGGCGCCGTCGACGCGGTAGGCGGCGCCCACGGCCCGCGCGAGCGCCTCGGGCGTGCCCTCGTCGCTTTCGCCCGCGAGTGTCAGCAGGTGGCGGTAGAGCGTGGCCGCGCCCGCGGCCGCGCGCACGGTCAGCTCCTGGGACGGGGCCGGTCCGCCGCCCGACTGCAGGTAGGCCTGCCGCAGGCCGACGAGCTTGGTGCGCAGCTCGTACTCGCAGTGGCGCCTCAAGTCGGCGCGCTCGATCGCGATCCCGGCGAGCACATCCGCGCCCCAAAGAAGGGCGCGCCTCCGCGCGAGGTCGAGCAGGTCCATCGGGAACACGTCGGCCGAGTCGAGCAACTGCATTTCGGGCAGGATCAGCGGGCGGTAGCGCGTCCGGGCGGATTCGAGCGCGGGCTTCGGCAACTTCGCGCTCGCCGCGGCCAGCGCTTCGAGGCGCTCGATCCCGAGCGCGCGCACGACCAGCAGCAGGTTGACGTCGCTGCGCTTGGGATCGAAGTCGCCGCGCAGCGCGCTTCCGTACAGGTAGAGCGCGCGCGCGTCGTCGCCCGCGCCCTTGAGCAGCGGCGCAGCCCAGGCACGGGCGCCGGCGGCAAGGGTCTCGGGGGCCGGCAACAGGCCGTGGGGTGCGTCCGCAAAGGTCGGGTTCATGCCCGGACTGTAGGGGCGGGGGCGGGGCGGGGCAAGCGGCGCCGGAATGGGGATCGGCGATCCCCCGCGGGCCGCAGGAATCGGCCCCGCCTGAGCCGAGATCGGAATTGCTAAGTGGCAGCATGGCCGCATTTTGTGTGACCCGGAGGAAACTCCTTGACCCACCTGCGGGGCGCCTCGTAGATTGCGGCTGGCCGATGCTTTAGGCGGGGCAACCTCGGTTGCCCCTTTGTTCGCCGACCGCTTGTGATTTTTTTCACGGGGTCCCCCGTGGCGAAACCTGACGAGGAACGCGAAAAGTTCAGCCTGATGCGTCAGGCCGCGATCCTGTCCGCCATTCCGGGGTTTCTGGTCGTACCGCCGGTGGTCGGCGTGTTGGTCGGGCGCTGGCTCGACCAGCGCTTTCACACGGCTCCCTGGCTTCTCCTCGTGTTCCTCCTCCTTGGCTTCGGCTCCGGGATCCGGCTGATCGTGCGCACGCTCCGGCAGGCGCGCGAGATGCAGGAACGCGACGATTGACCGGTCCGCGCTCCGCGCGGCAGAAAGGCAAGCTCCGCTGCCCATGGGCCCCGACTTCCTCGCCCGCTCCCTGCGCGCGACCGCGTACCTGACCTGCCTCGTGGCGGGGGTGGCGGCCGCGTATCTCGGTCTGCGCTTCGGCCTCGCCGTCGCCGCCGGGTCGGCATGGTCGCTCGTCAACCTCCTGCTCCTGGGCGCGCTCGTGCGTCAGCTCGGCTACCGCGGCAAGGCGGGCGAGCCCTTGCGCGCGCTGCTCGTGCTCGGACTCAAGGGCCCCCTCCTCTATGGAGCGGGCTACCTGCTGCTCCGGGCGGGTTTGCCGCCGGCGGGCCTGGTCGGCGGGTTCGGCCTCGTGTTCCTGGTCGTGGTGGCGAAGGCGCTCGGCCAGGGGATGAAAACGCCGAAGTTGCGCGCGCGCGCCGCGGGCATCCTTCTGGTCGCGTTCGCGGCCGGCGCGTTGCTCGCGAGCGGCGTCCACGCGAAGGAGGCCGCAAGGCACGTCCAGACGCCTGCCGCGGCCGGGACGGCGGCGGCCCCGACGGAAGCGGCGCACGCCGAGGCCGGACGCGAGGCGGCGGGTCACGAGGAGGGCGGCCACGAAGAGGGCGCGCCCGAGATGCCGAACCTGGTCACCTACCTGCGCGCGGCGTATGCAGGCCAGGCCGAGCCGAACTGGGTGAAGTTCCTCCACGAGTGGGAGAACGTGTTCTTCTCGCTGCTCGCGGCGGCACTGCTGGTCGCGATCTTCGGGACAGCAGCGCGGGCGAAGGCGCTCGTGCCACACGGCATGCAGAACGCAGCCGAGGCGCTGCTCGGCGGGCTGCACGACTTCTTCCTCGGCATCCTCGGGCCGACGGGCAAGCCGTACATCCCGTTCATCGGGTCGCTCTTCCTCTACATCGTGACCATGAACTGGATGGGCATGGTTCCGTTCCTCAAGTCGCCGAACGCAAGCCTCAACACCACGCTCGCGCTCGCGATCTGCGTGTTCTTCTACGTGCAGTACATCGGGATCACGCGCAACGGGCTGGGCGGGTACCTGTATCACTTCGCCGGGCAGCCCAAGGACGCGATCGGCTGGGGCTCGGCGGTCCTCCTGTTCCCGCTCGAGGTCATGGGCGAGTTCATCAAGCCGATCTCGTTGAGCTGCCGTCTGTTCGGCAACATCCTGGGCGAGGACATCCTGCTCGCCGTGTTCGTCGGCCTGGGCGTGACCGCGTTGTCGGCCGTGCACTCGCCGATCGGCATCCCGTTCCAGCTGCCGTTCCTGCTGTTGTCGTCGCTGTTCGGTTTGATCCAGGGCCTCGTGTTCTCGCTGCTCACCACGGTCTACATCGTGATGATGCTGCCGCACGACGATCACCATGAGCATCACGAGGCTCACGCGGGCGACGCGCACGCGACCGCCCACCCTTAACCCGCAGGAGGATGTCTGATGAGCTTCCCGAATTTCCAGACCGCGCTCGCGTACGCGCTGCCGCTCGCGATCGGCCTCGCCGCCCTCGGTTCGGGCATCGGCCTGGGCCTGACCGGCAAGGCCGGCCTCGACGCCATGGGCCGTCAGCCTGAGGCTGCCGCCAAGATCCAGACCGCCATGATCCTCGGCCTCGCGTTCAGCGAAGCGCTCACGATCTACGCGTTCGTCACGATGTTCATCCTCTCGGCCAAGATCTCGGGCTAGGTCACACACGCGCGCCCGGGCGAAGAAGGCCCGGCGCCACAGCGAAAGCGACCATGGGAAACCTGATCGATTTCAAGCAGGTCCTCACCCAGATCGTGGGCTTCCTGATCTTCCTCTGGTTGATCCGTAAGTACGCCTGGGGTCCGGTGCTCGAGACGCTCGAGAACCGCCGGCAGAAGATCGCCGGGGACCTGGCGCACGCGGAAAAGGAGATGGCGGACGCCGCCGCGCTCAAGAGCGATCTTGACCGCCAGCTCAAGGGCATCGACGCGCAGGCGCGCGCGAAGGTCCAGGAGGCGGTCGTCGAAGGGCAGAAGCTGGCCGCCGGCATCAAGGCGGACGCGCAGGGGCAGGCGCGCGCCCGACTCGAGCGCGCCGAAGCCGAAATCGAGGGCGAGCGTGCGAAGGCGCAGAAGGCGCTGCACGAGGACCTTGCGCGCATGGCGGTGATGGGCGCGGAAAAGATCCTGCGCAAGAAGCTCGACGAAACCGAGCAGCGTCGCCTGATCGCCGAGTTCATCGCCGACGTCCGGGAGGCGCGCTAGATGGCGCGGGATGTCACCGTCGCCCGGCGCTATGCGCAGGCCCTGTTCATGGCCGCGCAGAAGAAGGACGTGATCACGCGCGTGGGCGAGGAACTCGCCGCGGTCCAGCGTATCGATCACGCGTCGGGAGACCGTCTGCGCCTGTTCCTCGAGGCGCCGCAGGTGCCGAACCGCCAGAAGCTCGCGCTCGTCGAGGCCGTACTCGCGCCCTACACGCATCGGCTGGTGGTCGAGTTCTTCCGCCTGCTGCTCGCGAAGAAGCGCCTGTTCCGCCTGCGCGACATCATGGTGGAGTTCGAGGACCTGGTGGAAGCCCACCAGGGGATCGTGCGCGCGAAGGTGACCAGCGCGGTGCCGCTCGCGGACCCCGAGGTCGCCGCGTTGATCGCGTCGCTCGAGGCGGGGCTCTCGAAGAAGGTGAAAGTGGAAGCCCATGTGGATCCCGCGATCCTGGGCGGTCTCGTGGTCAAGGTCGGCGATCGCATCGCGGACCGCAGCGTCATGACGCTCCTGTCCCGGATGCGAGACCAGTTGCTCGCCGCGTCGCTATCGTCGTAGTCGCCTCAACGACCGAGAGAGGTTTGAGATGTCCTTTCGACCCGAAGAAGTGAGCGCCGTCCTCCTCAAGGAGCTCGAGCGCTACGAGACCAAGCTCGAACTCAAGACCGTGGGGACCGTGCTCTCGGTGGGCGACGGCATCGCCCGCATCTGGGGCCTCGAGAACGCCATGGCCGGCGAGCTGCTCAAGTTCCCCGGCGATGTCGTGGGCATGGTGCTCAACCTCGAAGAGGACAACGTGGGCGCGGTGCTGTTCGGCGCCGACGAGAAGATCAAGGAAGGCGATTCGGTCTACTCGACCGGCAATATCGCGCGCGTGCCCGTCGGCGACGCGCTGATCGGCCGCGTGGTCAACGCGCTCGGCCAGCCGGTCGACGGCAAGGGCCCGATCGCCTCGGACAAGTTCCGCAACATCGAGACGCTCGCGCCCGGCGTGATCCAGCGCCAGCCGGTGAAGGAGCCGCTGCAGACCGGCATCAAGGCGATCGACGCCATGATCCCGATCGGCCGCGGGCAGCGCGAACTCGTGATCGGCGATCGCCAGACCGGCAAGACCGCGATCCTCGTGGACACGATCTTGAACCAGAAGAACACCGATGTGTTCTGCATCTACGTCGCGATCGGCCAGAAGGAGTCGACCGTCGCCCAGGTCGTGAAGATCCTCGAGGACAACGGCGCAATGGAGTACACGACGGTCGTCACCGCCTCGGCCTCGGACCCGGCGCCGCTGCAGTATCTCGCGCCCTATTGCGGCGTGACCATCGGCGAGGAGTTCCGCGACACCGGCCGTCACGCGCTCGTGGTGTACGACGACCTGTCCAAGCACGCGACCGCGTACCGACAGCTCTCGCTGCTGCTGCGCCGTCCGCCGGGCCGCGAGGCCTACCCGGGCGACGTGTTCT
>JBDTYW010000057.1:0-8710 GCA_040005445.1 Candidatus Eiseniibacteriota bacterium | reverse complement strand
GATGCGGCCAATATGCAGGGCTTCCCAATCGATGCCGCCGGCCACATCGTCCCGCATCAGGTTAGCGGACGGATTGGGGCGCTCGCGGCAGCGCATTTCGGCCTACCGCCAGACCGCATGTTCGTGCAGGCGGACCGGGTCGGCAACACTGGTTCTGCCGCAATCTGGATTGCGCTCGACACCCTAAGGGCTGAAATCGACGCCGATGACACTATCGCCGTTCTCGGCGCGGAGGCGAGCAAGCACATGTTCGGCGGCTTTGCGTATCGCCCATGCCGCCCGCGCCGAGCGGGGAGAGGATTTCGTAGGGGCCGAGCTTGTCGCCGGGGGCAAGACTCAAGCGGAGGCTCCGGGTGTGGTCGGCATGGATCGGCGGCGCATCGGGGACCTCCGGCAGTCGGGCACGCGGGATGGACGCCGGGATTGCTCGCCCGGGCGCGGAGAAACTAGCACAACCTCGCCTGCCCTCCCCATTTTGCTCGCGGCGCGGGCCTGCGGTCCCCGACTTCTCCCCGCCCCCGGTTTTGCGTCGTCGTCACATTCCCCGGGCGGCGCCCCGTTCCCCCCGCCCCCGCGGAGGACTATGCTTCCTCAAGCCATTCCTCAACCCAGCCACGGAGGCCTCACCGATGATCCGCACGCGCACGCCGCTCGCCGCCCTCGCCCTTGCCGCCTTACTCCTCCCTGTCGCCGCGTTCGCCGACGGCGGCGGCAAGCCGGCCCCGCCCACCACCGGCGCGCCCGCCTGGAACACGCAGGCCGGCACGAACATGAGCAAGGAAGACGCCGACAAGGTGAAGGCGGTCGAACTCTACACGCAGGCCTACCGCGAGGTCGACAAGGCGAAGCAGGAGATCAAGGACGCGCACGAGCTGCGCTCCGCGGCCGGGACCGATCCCAAGGCGATCAAGAAGGCCGACGACAAGCTCGCCTCGGCCACGAAACGATTGGAGAAGGCGCGCGACAAGTTCGGCGAGGTGACCACCCTCGATGCGAGCTACGCCGACGGCTGGAACATGCTCGGCTTCACGCGCCGCAAGACCGGCGACATCAAGGGCGCGTTCGACGCCTACTGGAAGTGCCTCGCGCTCAAGCCCGAGCACTTCGGCGCGCACGAGTACATGGGCGAGGCCTACCTCGAGGACGGCAGGCTGGCGGAGGCGCGCACCGAGCTGACCTGGCTGCGCAAGCGCGGCGAGCCGGCGGCGGCCGAGGCGGCGAACCTCGACGCGGCGATCAGCACCTGGGTGGCGGCGAATCCCGATGCGGCCGCGAAGGCCGTGATCGGCGCGAAGGGCGTGTCGGCCCCGGGCGAGATGGTCAACAGCACCCCGGCGCCGGCGGACAGCGCGAGGTAGGCTCGGTTGGGCATGGGGGTACTGGCGGAGAGAGAGGGATTCGAACCCTCGAGAGGGTATTAGCCTCTACACGATTTCCAGTCGTGCTCCTTCAACCACTCGGACATCTCTCCGCACTTCGGAAATCGGACCAGGGCGGCTCAGAGGCGGGCCGGCACTTGGGGCCGCCGCCGGCCCCATGAAGCTGGAGGAGAGGGAGGGATTCGAACCCTCGAGACCCTTGCGGGCCTGGCGGTTTTCGAGACCGCTCGATTCAACCACTCTCGCACCTCTCCGGACCCGAATTTGTAACGGGTTACGGGCTTTTTTGCAAGGCCCGGAAGGGCGCTGGCTACAGAACTGGCTACATATTGGCTCGGATGGCTCTCACCTGCGATAGACCAGGAACCGGAACCACCACGCCAGCTCGAACGGCCAGAGGGCCGACATCATGACCCACCGGAGCGTCGCTTCGGACCCGTAGTGAAACCGGGCGACGGGCGACAGGATCACTCCCATCGCGACGTAGTAGGCCACGTAGACCCACCGGCCCAGGAAGTCCCGCTTCGGTCTCAGTGGCCGCAGGTCTCTAGAACTCATCCTGCAGCCTCCAGCCTCGCAACTTCTCGCCGCACCATGTCATCGCTGATCCGAGCATAGCGCTGAGTCGTCACGACCGAGCTATGGCCGAGCATCTGCTGGAGCGCCGCGAGACTTCCGCCCGCCTCGATCCACCGACACGCAAACGTGTGGCGCATCTGGTGGGCATGGAACCGCTTCACTCCGGAAAACCGCCGCACCATGCGAGCGAAGCCCCACGCGTTGCGGATCGGCAGGAACGATCCGATCCGGAAGATCGCCCGACTCGACCCCTTTCGTCCCTCTCCGGGCGGGTACTCGTGACGGGTTCCGGCGGCTCCTGCAAGATCCCGCGCGATGGGCAGTCCGGGAGAAGTGGGCCAGCCTGTCCGCTACCTCCCGCCGACGCTCGACGCGGGGGCATTCGCGTGAAAGAGATTCCGCATGCTCAGGTCGAACGTCCCCAGGTAGATCGCCATCGCTGCCAGCATGAGGATCACGCCGACCCATACGCGCCAATCGCGGTGCGCACGAGTCCAGTAGGGTCGATGCTGCTCATGGCGCTCGTGGTTGCTCATTGGAACCCTTCCCTCTCGTTTTTCCCCCGAGGACTGTCGGAGCAGTGCCCATGCGGTCTCGACTGAGACCCGGAGAACAAGCTATTTGCTCGCGCTGACGCCGGATGCGGCCCCGCCGGGGATTGGGCCGCTGCCGGTCGCCGCGACGACCCGAACTTCGAAGTCCGTGCCCTCCCACCGTTCGGCTCCCGGCCAGAAAAAGGTAAAGCGCACCATGGCATCGACCGGCAGATCGCGGGTCGGCAGGTCCACGAGATGGACACCGATGCCGGTATCGATGCTCTCGGAGTCCCGGACGCGCTGCCACCCGTCGTCGCTCCAGTGAACGCGGGTGGGCATGAGAAGCTCCAGCCGCAGCAATTTCCCCACCTCCAGGACACGGGCCTTGTGATTGAAGCGCCAGATCCCGTGGGGCGACCCGACGCGCTCGACCTGGTAGCGCTGCTTCGTCTGCGGGGGCATGTCGAAGATGCGCCCGTCATCGAGCGAGCGAAGCAACTTGATGTACTCCGCATGCGCCCACACGAGCGGCATCGCGGAGCCGGATGGCTGGCCGCAGTAGAGTTCCTTCCCCGCAATGTCCGCGACGTCCCACACCTGCTCGGGGATCAGCCCGCCGGCATTCGCGAATCCGCCCATGGCCTTCAGGAGCCGCTCCGCGTCGTCACGTCTTCCGGCGGCCAGCTCGAAGTGCGCCCGCTCGCCGACCAGGAGCGGCCAGCCGCGCCCGCGGCCGGTACCGTCAAAGGGCGAGCCGTCCTCGTGCTCGCCGTAGCCGTCGCCGTTGTAGCGGTGCCACAACGGCCCTTCGGGCGTCTCCACTTTCAGCAGGGAGTCAATGACCTTCACCGTGTCCGTGATGCGCGGATCGTCCGCCGCGCGCAGCCCGAAGCGCACGAGGGCCAGGGCATCCGGGCTGACGAGCTGGCTCGCCGGCATGGAGCTGTCGCCCGGCGGACGGTTCTTGATCGGCACGAAGCCCTCCGCCGGCGATGCCGCGGTCGCCTCGTCGGTGGGCGCGATGCGGACGTAGTATCCGCGCACGCCGACTTCGCCGGACAGGTCGGTGCCGCTCACGTACGTCCAGCGCTCGATGCACGCGTTCCATGCGTCCGCCGTCTCTCGCAGGTAGCTCGCGATGGCCGCCTCGCCATTGAGCTCCGCGAGGTCGGCGCCGGCCAGAAGGGCCGCGACCTCGACCGCGAGGGTGAAGGGCGAGTAGCCGGGATCCTCCTCCCACCGATCCTGCTGCGTCACCGGACCGTTGCGCGCGACGTAGCCGGCGGAGCGCCGCACCATCGGCCAGAATTCGCGTGCGCCCTCCTCGTCGAGCGCGCCTTCGCGGCGGGCGAGATCGACGAGCAGGATCGGGAACGCGGTCTCGTCCATCTGGATCCCCTGCCAGTAAGGCGCCCCGCTGAGCCACATGTTCTGCGGCCAGTGGCCATCGGCCTCCTGGGTCGCCTCGAGATAGCGCAGCACGCGCCGCGCATCCTCCGCGGCCCCGGCGGCGAGGAACCCCCCGGCCGATTCCACGAGGTCGCGCGGCCAGACGAGATGGTAGCCGCCGAGATCATCATCGCCCTTGGAGAACCCCCACGGGATGGAGAGGCTGGCAATCATGCCCCCGGGGAATTGCTTCGATTCGTGGGTTCGCAGGACCGCCGCGCTGACCCGGTAGAGACCCCGGCGGGCTGTCGCCGGTTCCGCCACGGGCACGAGGCTCTCCTGCCAGTCCGCCCACTCGCTCACGTAGCGGTCCCAGGAGGAGTCGAATCCGCGTTGCAGGCTCTCCGAGGCGCGGCCGGCCGCTTCGGCAGGGCTGCGGCCGAACGCGAGAGCGAGGACGAATTCCGAACCGCAGGCCTCGAGGTCGACTTCACCACAGAGCGCGACGTTGCCGTTTTCGGCCCGGGTGTAGTCCCAGGTCATCTCCCTGTGCCGAGTCAGGTCCCGCCAGCCGTCCGACACTCCCACGAACCCGGCCGAGCGCTTGAGCCACGGCGCGGAGCTGGCAAGGGCGAGCACGAACGCCCCGCGTTGCGCAAACAACATCGGCATGGCCTGGTCTTCACCGACCCAGGCCGTGTTGCCCGCTCCATGGTTCGCGAGGTGCGGGGCGAGCAACGCATACACGTGGTAGTCGGCGACGACGCCCTCGGTGGGCACGAAGCGCGTCCGCTGCAGGACCACGTCGAGCCAGGGATCGGCGATGATGTCCTTCTCCACGCGGTACCGCCCGGACGCGCAGCGGTTCACGAGATGATACGCGGGCACTCCGTCCACCGGCTGCGTCACTTCGGAGTGCGTGTGGCGCTTCTCCTCGGAGAGGAACTGCCGGCCGTCGGTCACGATCAGCCCCAGGTCGCGGATGCAGGCTCGATCGAGGTCGGGATGGTAGATCTCGTTGAAGATCCCGTGGCTGATCGTGAACCACACCCGGCTTGCCGGACCGAGCGAGGTCCCCACGCCGCTCTTTGCGCTCGAGGTCCAGCGGGGCCGCCCACCGGGCCAACCCGGGGCGAAGCGGGTCTGCTCATCCACGGCTTTCACTCCCTTTCCCCGTGGCCTTCGTCGCGGCACCGGTTTCATGCTCGAGCTCGAGGACCGCGGGCGTTCCGTCATGCCTGCCTCTCCCACAGGCGCTCTCCGCCACGGAACGCATTCGCATTCGAGCCGGCCCGGCAACCCGCGGGCAGCTTCTTCAGCTTCTTGACGTTGCCGCCTCCGAGCACGACATCCTCCGGTTCAAAGGCCGCGATCAGGCGCGCGACCACGTCCTTGACGCGACGTCGCCACTTCTTCTTCCCGAGACGCTTCAGCCCCCGGATCCCCACGTAATCTTCGAAGGTCCGCTTTCGGTACGGGAGATGGCCCAGCTCCATCGGCACCGCGATGCCATCGACGATCAGGGTCGAGCCGAGGCCTGTGCCCAGGCCGAGGAACAGCATCCTCCCGCCCTTGTAGCTGCCCAGGGCCTGCATGGCCGCGTCATTGACGATCCGCACGGGGCGCCCGAATGCGTCTTCGAAATCGAAGCCCACCCAGCCCGGCCCAAGGTTGTGCGGTTCGGAAGCCGGTCGACCGTGCAGTACCGGACCCGGGTAGCCGATCGACACCACGTCGTACTTCCAGCCTGCGACCGACTCGAGGACGCCTGTGACCATCTGCTTCGCCGACATCGTCGAACCGGAGACGAATCGGGCGGAGCCCCGTCGGCCCGTGACCTGCATCTTGACGTGAGACCCGCCCACGTCGACGACCAGGACGCGTTTGTGCGATGGCTTCTTCATCTTCCCTTCTCTGTCGGTAGTGAAGCGATCGTTGCCACGCGGCCCCGAGCGAGCACCGACTTTGCCGTCGCCACGACGTGTTCCACGGTGAATCCATAGCGGGCCATCACCTCGGGTCCCGGCGCCGATGCGCCGAAGCGGTCCACTCCGATGATTGCGCCGTCAGGCCCGACGTAGCGGTCCCAACCGAACGACGAGGCCGCTTCCACGCTGACCCTTGCGTGCACGGCGGGCGGGAGTACTGCCTGTCGATATTCGGCGGATTGCGCCTCGAACAACTCCCACGACGGCATCGACACGACCCGGCTGCGAATGCCCTCGCCGGCGAGTTGCCGGTGCGCCGCGAGCACAAGCGACACCTCCGAGCCGGTCGCGATGAGGATGAGCTCTGGCGGCGATTCACCGGCGTCGATCAGGACGTAGGCGCCCCGTGCGGTCCCGCTGGCCGGCGCGAGTGTGGTCCGGTCGAGAACCGGGAGCTTCTGGCGCGTGAGGACGAGCCCCACCGGCCCGGCCGTGTGCTGCATCGCGATCCTCCAGGCTTCGATCGTCTCGTTCGCGTCGGCCGGCCGAAGCACCAGCATGTTGGGCATGGCCCGCAGGCCGGCGAGCTGCTCGACCGGCTGGTGTGTCGGGCCGTCCTCGCCGACCGCGAGGCTGTCGTGGGTCCACACGTAGATCACGTGCGCCGCGCTGAGGGCCGCCAACCGGATGCTCGGGCGCATGTAGTCGGAGAACGTCAGGAATGTCGCGCCGAACGGCAACACACCTCCGTGGTGCGCCATTCCCGTGAGGATCGCGGTCATCGCGTGCTCGCGGATGCCGAAGTGGAGATTCCGCCCCGCATAGCCCCATTCCCCGCCCGCCTGTCCCTGCGTCGGCGGAGTCTGCCCGTCCTCCGGCACGGCCGCGCTCTGAAAGTCCCCCTGCCCCTTCAGCATCGTGCGTGTGGACGGATCGAGATCTGCCGACCCGCCGACGAGAAAGCGCACCGACTCGGAGAGCGCCTCCATCGCCTTGCCGCCTGCATCCCGCGTGGCAAGCGGACCGTCCTCGGGCACGAACTTCGGAAGCCGCGCGTCCCACTGTGGGGGGAGCTGCCCTGCGATCGCGCAGTCGAACTCGCCGGCGAGAGCTTCGTCTGCCGAGCGATAGGCGTCCATCGTCCGCTGCCAGGCGGCCCGCAAGCTCACGCCACGGGTACCGACCTTGTCGAACTCCGCCTGCGCCTCCTCGGGCACGTAGAACGTGCGGTCTTCCGGCCAGCCGTACGCCCGCTTCGTCAGCCGCGTCTCTTCCGTGCCGAGCGGCTCGCCGTGAGCATGGAAGGTGTCCTGCTTGTGCGGACTCCCGAACCCGATGTGTGTCCGCGCCACGATGAGCGACGGCCGACCCTCGTCGGCTCGCGCCGCGGAGATCGCCGCATCGACCGCAGCCACGTCCATCCCGTCCACATGCTGCACGTGCCAGCCGTACGCCGCGAAGCGCCCCCCCACGTCCTCGCGGAAGGTGACGCTGGTGGTTGCCGAGAGGGTGATGCGGTTCGAGTCGTAGAGCACGATGAGCCGGCCGAGTTGCAGGTCGCCCGCGAGCGACGCGGCCTCGGAGGCGATCCCCTCCATCAGGTCGCCGTCGCTCGCGATGACGTACGTCCTGTGGTCCACGATCTCGTGCCCGGGCCGGTTGAAGGATGCCGCCAGCCATCGTTCCGCGATCGCCATGCCGACGGCGTTGCCGAACCCCTGGCCGAGCGGCCCGGTGGTGACCTCGACGCCGGCGGTGACACCGCGTTCGGGGTGACCGGGCGCGCGGCTGCCCCAGCGCCGGAACTGCTCGAGGTCGTCGAGCGTGAGGTCGTACCCCGTCAGGAAGAGCAGGCTGTAGAGCAGCATGCTCCCGTGCCCGGCCGACAGGACGAACCGGTCCCGATCAACCCATGTTGGATGCGCGGGATCATGCCGGAGGTGGCGCGTCCACAACACGTAGGCCATGGCTGCCGCCCCCATCGGCAAGCCGGGATGCCCCGACGCTGCCTTCTCGACTGCATCGATGCTCAGCGTGCGGATGGTGTTGATGCAAAGGTCGTCGATCGCATTCGTCGTGCTCGACATCCGGCCCTCCCCCTTGGATCACTCCTCGGAACGCAATCATCGTCCCACGCGCCGATGTGGCTTCACCGCGGTCCGTCGCTTGAGCGTCGACGGCCTTCGCCTGCGCGGGGGAGTCCGCCCGGTGCAGGCTTCAGACGTTGGCCAGCTCCCCGAAGTACTCGTTGTCCTCCGCGAAGCCACCCTCGCCCTTGTGGACTGCCTTGACGTCCTCGACGAACTCGATCGACTCGATCCACTTGACCATCTTGAAGCCCAACTGGTTCTCGACCCGCAGCCGCAGCGGCGCGCCGTGCAGTTGCGCGAGCGCCTGGCCATTCATGTCGTAGGCAAGCAGCGTCTGTGGGTGCTGGGCGTCTGCGATCGAGAGACTCTCGTAGTACTGGCCTCGCACGGTGGCGTCGTCAAGGACGACGCCTTCGCTGAACGAGTAGAAGACGACTGCTCTCGCATGAGGTCGTGGCCGGACCAGCCGGATCAGTTCGGCGAGCGGCAGCCCGCCCCACTCGGCAATGCCCGACCAGCCCTGGATGCAGTGGTGCAGCGTGATCTGGGTCCTCCCGCCCATGGCCCGGAGGTCGACCAGTGTCAACTCGACGGGGTTGTCCACGAGGCCGTGCACCCTCAGCCGGTAGCTCCTGAAGTCGTCGGCGGCCAGCGTCTTCCACTGCTCCGAGGTCGGCATCTTGCCGTTGACCCAGAAGAACGGCGAGATTTCCTCACGGCCGAACTCCGCGACGGGTGGCGGGCTGGCGAGCAGCATCCGCATGACCGGCGTGACGATCGCCCGCGCCGCGTGCTGGACCGACCGAGGC
>JBDTYW010000056.1:0-8846 GCA_040005445.1 Candidatus Eiseniibacteriota bacterium | reverse complement strand
GGCGCATCGGAGCGGAATTCGCGATCGTCGAAGGTGACCCGCAGCGGCACGGTCGGCACGGCAAGATTCCGGGCGGGGAGCGCCGACGTGTGCCGCGGCAGGCGGGCCGCCACGCCCAGGCCGAGCGCCGCGATCCCGGCGGCCACGAGGACGAGCAGGTAGCGGTTCACCGGGCGCCTCCCGCGCCGACAAACCCGGCAAGGCGGTCGACGCGGCCGGCGGTGCGGGCCGCGATCTCGTCGGCCGCCCCACGTACGAGAAATGCCGCGTAGCCCCCGCCCATGGGGGAGGGGAAATCGCCGCGTACGACCCACATCGAGTCGACCGCGTGGAGGGCGCGCGAATCGTAATCGACGAGATAAGCCTCGCCTTCGCCCCGGCGCGCCTCGTCGGCCAGCAGGCACTCGATCGAGTCGTAGCGTTTCCAGCCCCGATCGACGCGACGCTCACAGGCGTATTCCAGTTGCGAGATCGACATGCCGCAGCGACCGCACGTCATCCCGGCGTGGAGCGCGGGCGGCGCGTCGCCCGCACAACCGGCGGCGAGCGCGGCGGGGAGCGCGAGCGCGAGCGCGAGAGCTGCCATCGCGGGTGCGTTCCTAGACGACATCGCGTTTCCCTCCGCGCACGGTCTCGAGGAACAGGTCCTCGAGCGTCGGCCGGAGGACCTCGAAGGAGCGCACGTCGACGCCGGCGCCGCGCAATGCTTCGAGCGCCGCGAGCGAGCTGCCGTTTGAGCCCTCGACCACGAGGGTGTGCTCGTCGCCGACCTCGAACGACAGTCCGCTGCGCTCGAGCGCGGGCTCCGCCCGTCGATCCGGGTGGGTGAGCCGCACACGCAGGCGCGAGGCGCGGGCCTGACGCACCCGAAGGTCGGCCAGCCGCTCGAGCGCGGCGCGTCGTCCCGCGACCAGGATCAGCACCCGGTCGGCGACCCGCTCGACCTCGGAGAGCAGGTGCGAGCAGAGCAGGATCGTCTTGCCCTCGAGGCGCAGCTGCTCGATCAGCGTGCGAAATTCCCACGTCGCCTCGGGGTCGAGACTGGCGGTCGGTTCGTCCATGACGAGCAGGGCCGGATCGCCGAGCAGCGCCTGCGCGAGCGAAAGCCGCTGGGTGTAGCCGCCCGAGAGTTCGCACGCGCGCCGCGCCGAGAGCGCGGCGAGGCCGACGCGCCCGAGCGCGCCGTCGACGGCGGCGGCGTCCAAGCCGCGCAGGTCGGCGAAGAACCCCAACACCTCACGCACCGTCCGCCCGGGCGGGAACTCCACGCGCTGGGGGACGTAGCCGAGCGCGATCCGCGCGGCCGGATCCGACGGGACCAGGCCCGCGGGCCCGATCCGGACGCTCCCGGCGTCGGGGCGGGCGAGGCCGAGCAGCACCTTGAGGGTCGTGGTCTTGCCGGCGCCGTTGGGGCCGATGAGGGCGAAGGTCTCGCCCCGCTCGACCTCGAACGACAGCCCGTCGACCGCGGTCACGGCGCCGTAGCGCTTGACGAGCCCCTCGATCCGGATCATGCGAACCTCCGGGCGAACCACATTCCGCCGAGCCCGAACGCGAGCAGGCTGCCGAACGCCGCGACGCGCCCGCCGGCGCGGGCGGCGTCCCCGCTCGGCGCCGGCAGATCGCCCGCGCCTTGGACGCGCGCAGGGACGAGGCGGGGAAAGTGGTCGACGGCTTCGCTCGGCCGCAGCGCGGGCAGGACGCGTTCGGCGACGGATAGCGCGGCGACGGCCGGGCTTCGAGCGAGGACGGACAGGTCCGGATACTGCTTGGAGAGGAATGCGAACGTGCTCACCGGCGAGTAGGGGACGTCGCTCGTCCCGTCACCATCGAGATCGTACGGCGTGTTGTCGCTCCAGTAGTTCCCGACGCGACCGTCGTCGAAGCGGTTCGTCGTGTAGCGCATGTCGAGCGCGACCGGGTAGTCGCAGTGGATGAAGCTGTTGGAGAACACATCGTTCCGCGCGCTCGACGCAAAGATGAACAGGCCCCAGCCGTTGTCCGCGAGCAGGTTGTCGTGGAAGCGGTTGCGGTTCGATCCGTCGAAGAACACCGCGATCGTGTTGTCGATCAGGCGATTGTCGAAGAAGTCGCCGTCCGAGCAATCGCGCAACAGCAGGCCGTACGCGCGCGGGCCGCGATTGCGGCGGAAGTCGTTGTGCGCGACCTGGAGATGATTCGAGAACATGATCGCGCAGCCGGCGACGTTGCCGACGAAGTGATTCCCCACGAGCGTGTTCTCCTGGCAGTACATGGTGTGCAGGCCGTAGCGCCCGTTGCTCTCGAGCACGTTGCCCTCGACCCGGATGCGATCGGCAAACGACAGGTACACGCCGTCGGCGAAATGGCGCTCGCGGTTGCCGCGCAGCACGACGTCCTTCGTGTACCAGAGGTGGATGCCGTTGCCCTCGCCGTCGTCGTGACGGGCGGCGACGCGGCCGACCAGCTCGCAATCCTCGACCACGAGGCTGTCACAGCGTTCGCCGTACACGCCATACAGCACGTCGTGCAGGCGGATGCGGCGCAGGTGAACGCCGATGCTTCGGATCACCTGGATCCCCGCGTCGGTCGTGATCACGCGGCGGCCGCTGTCGCGCACCTCGAGGTCCTCGATGGTCACGCGGTCGCTGCCGATCACGACCACGGTGCCCGTGCCGTCGCCCGCGATCACCGCGCCGGGCTCCCCGCGCAGCACGATCGGCCGGTCCACGCGCGCCGGTCCGGTATGGGTCCCGGATGCGAGCAGGAGCGTGTCGCCCGCAGCGCAGGAGGCCAGGGCGGCCGCGAGCGCGCCCGGCTCCGCCGGCACGAGCGTCGCGGCGCGGGGCGCGGTCACAAGCGTCAGCGCGGCGATGCCGAGGCCGAGCGCGAGGCGCCGTGCGGGTCGCATGGATCGCACCTCAGGCCGCTTCCCGCGCCGCGGTGCGCCGGCGCGCCGCGCGGCGGGCCCGGAAGTCGAGCAGGGCGATCGCCGGGCCCAGGAGCCAGGCCACACCGAGCAGGATGCTGCCCGCGCCCGGGAGGCTCCATACCTTGAAGTTCGCCATCCTCCGGAAGCCGATCAAAGGGGGCGTGAACGCCGGGAGCTTGATGGCGGCGCGCGGATCCAGATCGTGCCCGTAATGATAGAGCCAGTCGGCGAAGTCCTTGAACATGATCGCGGCAAAGAGCGTGAACGCGAGCCACCCGATGAGCGCCACGTCACGTCGGTTCGCCAGCGCGGCCATGAGGGCCATGATGCCGAACAGAGTGAGCGAGAACGGCAGGTAGGTGAACTCCTTGAAGTCTGCGGCCTCGATCTTGTGCATGCCGACGTAGTGGTTCAGCGTGTTGACCTTGTCGATGTCCCCG
The DNA here is from genome assembly GCA_040005445.1 of Candidatus Eiseniibacteriota bacterium. Taxonomy (GTDB): domain Bacteria; phylum Eisenbacteria; class RBG-16-71-46; order RBG-16-71-46; family DASYSL01; genus JANPEF01. The sequence goes on along the minus strand of JBDTYW010000056.1, from coordinate 5,495 downwards.
CGGATCGTGTTCGGGTAGATCACGAGGTTCAGGCCTTCCGGATATTGCGGTGCGTGCATCGTCATCTTCCACACCGGTAGCGCCGGGTACAGCATCACCGGGATCAGCACCAGCGCGGCGATGAAGATCAGGCGCCGGTGCAACGGGTCCAGGGGTTCACTCCAGAATCGATTCACGGGGTCCCTCTCGGTGGGGGCGGCCCGGAGCCCGGCTCCGGACCGCCCGTGAGCTAGCGCCGAATCGCCTCGGCCACCGCGGCGAGGAGGCGATCATCCGGGCGCTGCACTGCGGAGAGCGGCGACCCCTTGGGCCGCACCTCGATGTAGCCCTGCATCTCCTGGTGCAGCGCGCTGCAGAAGTTCGAGCAGTAGAACGGGTTGATCCCGACCTTATCCGCGGTCCAGGCGATGGTCTTGGTCTCGCCCGGCTCGATCTGCATGTTCTTGCTCGACCAGCAGATGCCGAATCCGTGCGCGATGTCGTCGTCCTGCTCCAGGTTCGTCCAGTGGAAATAGACTTCGTCGCCCTGGTTGACGCGCACGATGTCGGGAGCGAAGTGCGTGCGAATCACGATGCCGTAGACGTCGACCCGGTTGCCCTTGCGCTCGATGCGGATGTCCTCCGCGCGCTTGACCGCGCCGGGCTTGTCGTTCTTCTCCAGCGGGTAGATCGTGAACGGCTTGAGCTTTTCGGCCTTGATCATCTGCGCGTAGTGCGGCTCGAGATAGGTCGGGAAGTCGTAGATCAACTCCATCTTCGGTCCGCGGATGTCGATCAACTGGGCGCCTTCGGGGTGCGTCGGACCGACACTCAGGTAGCGATCCTTCGACATCTTGTCGAGCGCGACGACATAGTCGCCGGTCGGGTGGCGGGTATCGCCCTCCGACGCCATGAGGTGGCCGATCGAGTAGTAGACGTCGATCTTGTCGACCACGTTCCACGGCGGGCCGACCTTCCACTTGGCGATCTGCGAGTCGAGGAATAACGACGTGTAGGCGTAACCCTTGCCGTCGAACTGAGTGTGCAGCGGGCCGAGGCCGACCGGGACCTTGGCCTCGAATACATCCTCGAAGCGCAGCGTCGGCACGCCCATCTTCTCGCCGTCGAACTTGCCGGCGTCGACCGCGGCCTTGAACTTCGCGAAGCTGTAGACCGAGACCTCGGCCTGCAGCTTGCCGGAACAGCAGATATATTGGCCGCTCGGGTCCACGTCCACGCCGTGGGGGCTCTTGGGCACGGGCACGAGGTAGACCAGGCCCTTGACCTTCGCCGGGTCGAGCACGGGCGCCCCGTTGATCATCGATGCCTTGCCCTCGTCGACCGCCTTCTGCGCCGCACGCCAGTCCACGGCGGCGAAATAGTCCATCTCGTTCTGCGAGGCCTTGATCTCGAGCGAGTCGTACGCCATCTCGCTGTTATAGCAGGTGAAGAACTCCCAGCCGTTGCTCGGCCCCTTGCCGGCGTCGGCCAGGTCGTAGTCGAACGGCGGCATCAGGATCTCGAACCCGAGCGACATCGTGCCGTCCTTCGGGTCCACCTTGACGCCGGCGATCACGCCGCGGAACTGCGTGGCGTAGTCCTCGATCTTCGCGTTCCGGTTCGGCACCGGTACCGAGAAGCGGGATGCGGCGAAGACGTACTCCGTGTTCGGCGTCGGGAACGGGCATGCGTGTGCCGCCGAGAGATTCGGAATCGGCCCGAAGATCTGGTGGGTCTTGAAGTCATCCAGGTGAATGCGCGCGATGCGCGCGTTCGGCATGTCGTTGATGAACAGCCAGCGGCCGTCGTAATCGCCGTCGGTTTCGCTCAGGCCGGGGTGGTGCGCGTCGCCCCAGGTGAAACCGCCCAGCATGGCTTTCGTTTCCTCGTCGTTGCCGTAGCCGACGGCGGGCTCGGGCGTGAACACGGGAATCGTCGTGATGTGGCGACACGACGGCATCCCGTAGACGTAGATCTGGCCGCTGTGGCCGCCCGAAAGGAACGCGTAGTACGCGTCGTGCTCCCCGGGCTTGACGTAGACCTTCTCCGCGGCGCTCTTGGAGATGGCGCTGCCGGACTTCATCGCGCTGCAACCGGGGAAATACGCGAACGCGGCCACGAGCATGACGCCCGCGAGTGTCAGGATGATCAGGCGTTTCATGGTTCGTCCTCCTCGGTCCCGCTACTTGTCGTCCGGGCCGGCCGGGTCGCCGGAGCCCTGGTCGTGCTGCTTGAAGTACTCGATGACGGCCTTCGCCTCGTCCGGCGTCAGGCCCTGGTTCGGCATCTGCAGCGCGAACTTTGCGAGCAGCTCGTGGGAGATCGGGTCCTCCTTCGTCATCACGTCCGGGTGCAGGATCTGGTGCTCGATCCACACCGCGGTCCGGCGCTGCGAGACGCCCGCGAGGTCCGGTCCGGTCAGGCGCTTGCCGAGCGCGTGGCACGCGGTGCACCCCTTGGTCGAGAACAGCTCCTTGCCGTGCTCGGCGAGTTCGGCGTTCGCCGGCGTCGCGGCGGCGCGGGGCCCGGCGTCGTACTTCGAGCCCGCGACCCCGCCTTGGGCGGCCGGGGGGGAGGCGCTGCCGGATCCGGAGCCCCCGGATCCGCAGCCGGCGAAGGCCACGAGCAGGGCAAGGGTGGGGGCGGCAATCCAGGCACGGTTCATGACGGCTCTCCTCGGGTTGGGTGCGGACGCGATGGCGGGGCCTCGCGGCGGCCGCTGGAGCGTGGAGCTGGAGCGCCGGGCGCGATCAGGCGTTCGGCGATCGCGAAAACGAGTGTCTCCTCCTTGCGAATCTGCAAGCGCGTGAGCGCGATCAGGTCGCCGCCCTGGACGCCGATCTGTTCGTCGCGCTGGGCGCCCTCGGGTCGATCGAGCGTCGCCGCGAACGCGACGAGCATGGCGCGCAGTTCGGCGTGTTCGGCGACAAGGCCCCGGACGAACCCCGGCCCCTCGGGCAGGCCCGAGGCGAGGAGCGGCATCAGGACCTCGTCCTCCTCCGAGACATGGGCCGCAAGTTCGCGACCGAGCTCGTTCACGAGCACGCGCAGGTCGGCGATCCGGATGCCGCTGCGGGCGCCTGGCGCCGGCGCGGCCGCAAGCGCTCGTTCGAGGACGGCGAGCGCCTGGAGCACGTAGGCGTGCTGCGCGCGCATGCGGTCGAACAGGGGGCTCCGGGCCGGGCGCCGGGGTCCGTCGCCCTGGGGAGGAGTGGGCTTCATGCCTTGAAGAATCGGGGAACGAGGCGGATCGCGCCGTGATCCCGGTCACCGTCCCGGCAGATTTTGGGGGCACGCGATTCGCGCGGAAATGGTAGGTATGGCTGGAGTTGAAGCGCGTTACGCTGTCGGCGACATGATGTCCGTCATGGGGCCGCCCGGCGCACCCCGGAGGAGCGATGACCCTCGTGCCGACCCGCGCCGAGCGTATCCAGTCCGCGCTCCGCACGATCCCCATGTTCCGCGGGCTCGCCCCCGAGGTGCAGCAACAGCTCTCGGGGCTGGCGACCATCCGCGACTATCAGCGCGGCGATTATCTCTGGCACGAGGGTGACGACTCGGACGTGCTCACGCTGATCGTGCGCGGGCGGGTCAAGATCGTGCGCGAAGTCGAGGCGGGGGACGTGATCCTGGAGATCTTCGGAGAAGGCGAGCCCGTCGGCTCGATCGCGGTCTACAATTACATGCCGTACCCGGCATCGGCGGTCGCGCTCGAAACCGTGACCTCGCTCACGATCCCGCGCCGCGATTACTTCGAGTTGCTCGATCGCCAGCCGGAGTTCGCGCGGGGCATCATCCGCGAGCTTACGCGCCTCACGGTCGCCCTCACGCGCAAGCTCGCGGAGGCGCGCGGCCAGCGCGTGGACACGCGGATCGCGCAGCTCTTCCTCGCGCTGGCCGAACGCATGGGCAAGGAGACGAAGGAGGGAGTGGAGATCCCGCTCCAGCTTTCTCGCCAGGAGATCGCGGATCTCGTGGGCACGACCATGGAGAGCGCGATCCGGGTCATGTCGCGCTGGGGACGCGAGGGGATCCTGGTGACGCGGGAGAAGAGTTTCATCATCCCGGCGCGAGAGCGTCTGAAAGCCGTGATCGCGGACCGCGACGACGCCTAGCCGCCCGCCAGGATGCTCTCCGCGAACGCCACGCGGTCCGCGCTGCCGATGTACAACGGGGTGCGCTCGTGCAGCGCCTTCGGCACGCGCTCGAGGATGCGCCCGCGGCCGTCCGAGGCGCGGCCGCCGGCGCGCTCCACCACGAACGCGAGCGGGTCGGACTCGTAGAGCAGGCGCAGCTTGCCCTCGGGCCGTTCGGCCTCGCCCGGGTACATGTAGATCCCGCCCTGGAGCAGCGTGCGGTGGAAGTCCGCCACCAGCGATCCGACGTAGCGCGCGGTCTGGCGCTCCCCCGGCGCCTCGCCATGGCGCAGCATCTCGACCAGGCGCCGGTCCCCCGGACTCCATCGATCGAAGTTCGCCTCGTTTACGCTGTAGCTCTTGCCGCCGCTCGGGATGCGGATCCCGGGGTGCGTGAGGAAGAACTCGCCCACCGAGCGATCGAGGGTGAAGCCGTCGACCGAAGTGTCGTCGGCGTAGACCAGCATGGTCGAGGGCCCATACACGAAGTAGCCGGCCGCGACCTGCTCGGTGCCCGGGCGCAGCAGGTCGGCCACCCCGGCGTGGGCGTGGTCGTCCCGAGACATGCGGATCGCGAAGATCGTGCCGATCGTCACGTTGACGTCGATGTTCGACGAGCCGTCGATCGGGTCGTAAAGCAGGACGTACTTGCCCTGCGGGCAGTTCTCGTTGAGTTGGAACGGCTCCTCCATCTCCTCCGACGCGAGCGTGCACACCAGCCCCGAATTACGGAACGCCTCGATGAACGTCTGGTTGCCGATCTCGTCGAGCGGCTTGATGTCCTCGCCCTGGACGTTCGTGCGCCCGGTCGACCCGAGCACGCCGCTCAGCCCCGCGCGGTTGATCTCGCGCGCGATGATGCGCGCGGCGAGATCGATCTGCGCGATGAGCGACGAATAGTGCCCGGACACGCCCGGGTGCGCAGCCTGCCGCCGGAACAGGTGGGCGGCGAGCGTGGTCGGATATTTCGTGGCGCTCACGACTACTTCCCGGTGACCGCGTGCCCGCCGAACTCGTTGCGCAGCGCCGCCAGCACCTTGCCGGCGAACGAGTCGTCCTGGCGCGACCGGAACCGCATCTGGAGCGAAAGCGCGAGCACCGGCATCGGGACCGCGCGGTCGATCGACTCGGCGAGCGTCCACCGTCCCTCGCCCGAGTCCTGCACGATGCCCCGGAGCTGCGTGAGCTCCGGGTCCCGGGCGAACGCGCGGCCGGCCAGCTCGAGCAGCCACGAGCGCACGACCGAGCCCTGCATCCACAGGTCGGACAGGTCGGAGAGGTCGTACTTGTAGTCGCCGGCCTGGAGGATCTCGAAGCCCTCGGCATAGGCCTGCATCATCCCGTACTCGATCGCGTTGTGGACCATCTTCGAGTAGTGGC
>JBDTYW010000055.1:0-8916 GCA_040005445.1 Candidatus Eiseniibacteriota bacterium | reverse complement strand
CCTTGCTGACCGTGACCTCCACCTCCTGGTCGAGCTTGAAGCGCTCGCTCGGATGATGCCCCCAGGGCTGCGCGAAGATATTCGAGATGTGCAGGAGGCCGAAGATGCCGGGCTCGAGCTCGACGAACACGCCGTATTCCTTCACGCCGCTGACGCGCCCATGCACCTGGCTGCCCACCTCGTAGCGGCTCGCCGCGTGCAACCACGGGTCGTCGGTCAGCTGCTTGAGCCCGACCGACACGCGGCCGCTGCTCTCGTCCACCTCGAGGACCTGCACGTGCAGCTTCTGGTTGATCGCCACGATCTGGCTGGGGTGGCGCACATGCTGCCACGCCATCTGGCTCACGTGCAGGAGCGCATCGACGCCGCCGAGGTCGAGAAACGCGCCGAACTCGGTAATCGACTTGACGACGCCCTCGACGACTTCGCCCGCCTCCCAGCGCCGCCCGCTCCATCCGGGCTGGTCGCCTCGCTCGGCCATCGCGCGCTCGAGCGCGGCGGCGCGCTGGGCCAGCTTGCCGCGCGCCCACGGAGCGTCCGGGCCGGCGGAGAGCGGCTGTGCATCCTCGGGGAGTTCGCGCGGCGCGCGGCGCCGGTCCGGCGCGCGATGATCGACGCCCCGGTCGGGGCCGCGCTCGCCGCGGGGGATCGCGCCTTCGGCGCGGCCGTAGGTGACGCGGTCGCTGTCGCGGTCCGCCTGCTCGCGGCGTTCGAGGCGTTCGTGCCGCGACGCCGGGCCCCCGCCCGGCGCGCCGTGATCGGTGCGCTCGAGGCCGGGGATCTCGAGCGGGTCGAAGTTGCCGCCCGAGGCCGAGATCAGGTCGTACGACACCGTTCCGGGCACGCCCGAGATGATCACTTCCTTGCCGAAGCGATTGCGCGCCATGGTCACGACGCGCAGGAAGTCGCGATCGCCGGTCATCAGGAGCAGCGTAGGGATCGCCGAGCGATCGAGCATGGTCTCGATGATGTCGATCAGCATGTCCATGTCCGCGCCCGACTTTTTGCGGTCGCCGACCTGGTGGGCTTGCACGTTGACCGCCGTGATGCCCGAGACTTGCAGGTCGCGCAGCACCTCCGAGGGGAAATCCTCGAAGTCCGCGTAGGCGCGGGCGATGTTCACCAATCCATACTTGCGGGCGGTTTCGATCAGTAGGGTCGCGCGCGGTTCGACACCGTACGCATTCAGAGTTCCGTAACGAATATTCTCAAAATCGATGAACAGCGCGACTTCTTTCCGCGTCTCCACGGTTCAATGTCTCCCTGGGGCTGGTCTTGACCGGCCGGGGGATTGTGATCGAAGGTTCGGGGGTGAACTCAATGCAAGATGAACGACCTTCCGCGGGCCGATTCCTGATGATCCAATCCTCCGGCATATACGCCGGTCCGGCGTGCTGAGATCCCTTTCAGCCGATTTCGTATTCCTTGAGCTTGCGGTAGAGCGTGCGCAATCCGATGCCCAGCGTCTCCGCGGCTCGGGGCTTATCGTAACTCACAGAGCGCAATGTTTCTTCCATGAATCGCTTTTCGACCTCGGCCATGGAAAGTCCGACCGGTAGCGTAACAATGCGTCGATCCACCCGGTTCGCGTTCCGTACGTCTTGCGGTAAATCGGACACGTCGAGCGGGCGGCGCCCGTCGGCGAATACCACCATGCCCTCGATCGCGTTCCGCAGCGCCCGGATGTTCCCGGGCCAGCCATAGCCGGATAGCTGCTCGAGCGCGCCCCGGGTGATTCCGGTCACGCGGCGGCCGTGCTCGCGGTTGAACTCGCGCAGGAAGCGATCCACCAGCAGGGGAATGTCCTCGAAACGCTCCCGCAGCGGCGGCAGGCGGATCGCCGCGACGCGCAGGCCGTCGTGCAGTTCCCGGCGAAAGCGCCCCGCCTCCACCAGGCTGTCGAGGTCGTGCACGGTCGAGACGATGATTCGCGCGGCGGCCCGCCGGGGCGCGGACGCGCCGACACGCTCGAATTCGTGATCGGCGAGCAGGCGCACGAGCCGCGATTGCACGGCTGCGGGAATCTCCCCGATTTCCTCGAGAAACAGCGTGCCGCCCTGCGCGGCCTCGATACGCCCGGGCGTCTCCGCTTCGTCCCGCCCGCCCTCGACGCCGAACAACTCGCGCTCGATCACGCCCTGGCCGAACGAAGACAGGTCGACGCGCACGAAATGCCCCGGGGCCACGGGCGAATGCTGGTGGATCGCCTGCGCGAGCAGCGCCTTACCCGTCCCCGGCTCCCCGACCAGCAGCACGGGAGCCCGTGTGGGCGCGATCTGGCGCGCCTGGTCGATCATCCGGCTGAGCGCCGGGCCGTGGCCACTGAAACCCTCGAAACCGAAGCGTTCGTCGAGGCGGCTTTCCAGCTCGGCGGCGCGCTGCGCCAGGGCCTGGCCCGAGACCCCGCGCGCCAGCACGGCCAGCAACTTGTCCACATTGACCGGCTTGCCCTGGAAGTCGGCGGCGCCGTGGCGCATGGCCTCGGTCGCGGCGCTGACGCTCCCGCCCTCGGCCAAAACGATCGCGCAGGCGTCGGGTCGCAGCTTGAGCGCGCGCGCCAGCACGGCCATGCCGTCCACCCGCTGGAGCTTGAGCTCGGTCACCAGGCAGTCGGGTCGCAAATCTTCGAGCGCGCGCAGGGCGGCCTCCCCGTCGTGCACACACACGACCCGGTAGCCCGAGGCCGCTAGCGCGGATTCGAGCGCGCGGGTCGCCTCCGAGGCGCGGTCGACCAGGAGGACCGATGCGGACTCCATGATCACGGCCGCGCTTGCTGGTCGGGCCTCAGGCCGAGGGCGCCCTGGACCTTGCCCTCGAGCGTCAGCGGCTCACCCCGGCGCTCGTCCAGGCGCAGGTGCGTGACCACGCGATCGGCGCCCAGGTGGGCGTCGAACGTCGCATCGTGCAGGGCGCGCGCCAGGGTGAGCAGCTCGTCGACCGGGCCCTCGACCAGCGTGCCCATGGCGGTCAATTGGTAGACCAGCCCGCTGGCCTTGAGGATCGGGACGAGCGCGCGGATGTATTCGCGGATCGTGGACTCGGAGGTGCCGAGCGGAGTGATGAAGATCTCGGCGACGGCGAGGCGGCGGGGAGCGGAGTCCTGGGCCACGACGACGCGCCGGCTACAGGCGGACCAGGACCCGCTCGCGGCTCTGCCCCCGGGCCGGGAAGGCGGGCATCGAGATCACGCGCGTGTCCGGACCGTTCGTCACGGTGACCCGATACGGCAGGGTCGCCGCGCCCGCCGCGCCGCTGGACGGCGTGTCGAGTGCGAACAGGCCGTTCGCGTCCGAGACGCCGCTCCCGAGCGCTACCGGCGCTCCGCCGCCGAGCTGCTCGATCTCCACCGTAGCCCCGGCGACCGCGGCCCCGCTCGCCCGATCCTCGACCCGCACCTGGAAGCGGATCGTCGAAGCGGTCGTCGCGTGGATCAGCGTATCGACGTCCGCGAGAAGGGCGGGACCGCTCGAGGTCTCGACCTGGAACGGCTGGACCTGGGTATCGGTCAGCTTGACCCCTGAGACCGTGAGCGTCAGGACGGTGTCGATCGGCGTGGCGCCGAGCGCGGTGCACGCGTCGTCGAGGTTGTAGCGCGCCGTCGGCTGGAGGATGTAGGTCGGCGCCGCGGTCGTCCCCACGCGACGCAGCTCGAGGAAGCCATGGCGCGCCTCGCACGCGTTGGTTGCATGCACGGAGATCTTGAAGTGCACGTCCATGGTCGTGACCACGCTGGTCACGATCGTGGTGTCGCGCACGAACACGAGGTCGTAGGACACCCCGTTGACCGCCAGCGGCGCGTCGACCAGCTTGCCCTCCTGGGCGCAGCCGGCCGCCAGCGCGGCGCAGGCGCCGAGCGCCAGCAGCGCCCCACGCGGGCTAAACACGGATCACCACGAATTCCGGGATACGGCAGCGCGCCGCCGGGGTGCGCATCACGAGGTTGGCGGTCCGGCCGGCGGCCGAGACCGACACGACGTACTGCACGTCCGCGCCGCACGGCTGACTGTAGGCATAGAGCCCGGCGCCGTCGGCGTCGCCCTCGGAGAGCGTGCTGCCGTCGATCAGGTTGCGGATCTGGACGTGCGCCCCGGGCACGGCCGCCCCGGTCCCGACGTCCTGCGCGAGCACGCGAAACGCGATGCCCGTGTCGGCGACGAAATGGGTGTCGGCGCCGGCGATCACGTTCGCGATCAGGGTGCCGTTCGCGCCGAGCACCTGAAACGTGCGCGGACCGGCTCCGAGGTCGGTCACCCGCAGGGTCGCGACGTCGGCGCCGTTGATGCCGGTGCAGGCTTCCGACGCGGGATAGAGCGCCACGGGGACGACCTGGTAGGTCGGCGTCGGGGCGCCCTGCACGACTGTGAATTCGAAGTGTGCCACCTGCTCGCACGAGCTTCCGAACGTGTACTGGACCTTGAGGAACAGGGTGTCGCCGGCGGCCACGCTGTCATTGAATGCGATCGCGTTGATCGAGAGGACCTTTCGAACCTGGGCGGACTGGCTCTTGGAGCAGCCGGCGAAGGCCAGGGCCACGAGCAGGGCGGCGGCGGCGCACGAGACGAGTCGATTCATGGAGGCGACCATAGCATAGGCGCATGGTCGTACGCCCCGTGGGGAGCAATGGTTCCGTCGCCCGGCGCGGGACCGCCCGCCTTGACCGTGCGCGCGCGGGCAGGGGATACTAGGGGTCCGCGGGTCGTCCCCGCGCAGGCTTCGATCATCCCGCCAGAAAGGCCAGGCATGACTCGCAACATCGCGTCGTTCGCTGCCGTGTCGCTGCTCTCGCTTGCCGGATGGTTCTCCCAGGCCGCGTTTCCGTCGCCCGCCGCCGCCCAGTCGGGCCGCCCGGCGACCAACCTGCTCTCCAACGGTGGTTTTGAGGAAGGCGGCCTGTTCGCGCCCACCGGCTGGGACACGACCGTGGCCGGCGTGCCCACGGTGCTCTTCTACTGGGACCCGGACATGAAGCGCTCGGGCGCCCGCTCGGCCAGCATCGTCAACGCCGGGGATGTGATCCCCATCTGGCACAACTGGAACCAGGTCGTTCCCGCAGCCGGGCGCTACGTCGGCAAGGACCTCGAGCTGTCCGTGTGGACCCGGTCGGCGCAGCTCTCCGGCCGCGGCTACGTCATGGTCCAGTGCTATCGCGACACCGTGATGAACTACGCGCGGGAGAAGAACATCTCGCGGGAACAGGCGCGCACGGCGCTGGGCTACAAATTCGCCGATGATCCGCAGCTCGAGCTCGGCTGGGCGCGCCAGTATTTCTCGTCCGAGTCCTCCGACTGGACCGAGCGCAAGGTGCGCGTCTATGTGCCGCCGACCACCGACCTCATCCTCGTGCGCTTCGGCATCTACGGTCCGGGCCAGGTGTGGTTCGACGACGCGACGCTGACGGCGTCGCCGGCGCGCCTCCCGGCGCCGATCGCGCTGGGACGAAACATGCTCGCCAACCCCGGATTCGAGCGGCCATTCGACGATTGGGAGTTCTCGATGCCGCCGACCCCCGGATCGCAGATCGAGCCCGATTCGACGAACGCCCACAACGGGCGCTTCTCGGCGCTGCTGACGACGCAGCAGCGGCCCGCGTTCCAGACCTATCAGGCGGCATGCCAGGTGTTCAATGCGCGCAACCTTTCGGGCAAGCGCGTGCGGCTCTCAGGCTGGTGCAAGCTCGAGAACGTCAATGAGACCAGCGCCTACCTGAGCATCTACGCCACCGGGCTCTACGGGGTCGACGGCTCCCTGGCCGGCGATGCCCTGAGCGGCACGCGGGACTGGACGTTCTATTCGGTCGAGTGGAACGTGCCGAAGGACAGTTACACGGTGTGGGCCAGGGCCGGATACCAGGCGACTCCGGGCAAGTGCTGGTGGGACGACCTGAAGTTCGAGGTGCTGGGCGACTCGCAGCCGGCCCGAAAACCCGCGGCCGCGAAGGCCCCGAGACGCTCGCGCTGAGCCCGCACGTCGGGCTGGAGGTGCTCTCGGACTTCGAGCGCGCCTCCCACCTCGAGTGGTTGGTCACGAACGGGCTCGGCGGTTACTCCGCGGGCACGCTCCCGGGGACAGCCGCGCGCCGCTACCACGGCCTGCTGGTCGCGGCGGTCCGCGCGCCGACCGACCGCGTGGTCACGGTGAGCGCGCTCGACGAGTCGGTCCGCACCCCGCGCGGCACGACCCCCCTGTCGACGCACCAGTGGCCCGGCGTGGTCGACCCGCGGGGATACCTCCACCTCGACGCCTTCACCACGCACCCGCGGCCGACGTGGAGCTGGCGCGTGGACAACCTGCTGCTCGACCGCTCGCTATTCCTCGTGCAGGGCCGCAATACCGCCGTGCTCGAGTATCGGCATGTCGCGGGGCCGCCGTGCGAGCTGACGGTGCGGCCGTTCGTCGTCATGCGCGACCACCACGCCCTGACGCACGAGAACCCGTCGTTCCACACGGCGGTCACGACCGACGATCACCACGTGCTGCTCGCGCCCTACGAGGCGCTTCCGCCGCTCTCGTTCGCCACCAGCGGCGGCCGCTTCCTCGAGTGGCCGGCGTGGTACAAGAACTTCGAATTCGCATTCGAGTCCGAGCGCGGCATGGACTTCCGCGAGGACGCGATGTCCCCCGGCACGTTCGTGCTCGACCTGGCGCCGGGCGCGCGCTGGCTGCTCGTGCTGTCGCTCGAACCCGCGCCCCATCGTCCGCCGGGGGGCGCCGCGCTCGAGGCCTGGGTGGATGTGGCGTGGAGCGAGGAGCTCGCGCGCCTGGGCGCCGTCGAGCGCGCTCCCAGGCCGCGGCGGCGCGCCACGCGCGCCGAGACGCGACTGCCGCGCGAGGCGCTCGCCCTGCTCGCTCGCGCGGCGGACCAGTTCTGGGTCGAGGGCGAGCACGGCACGAGCGTGATCGCCGGCTATCCGTGGTTCACCGACTGGGGTCGCGACAGCATGATCTCCCTGCCCGGCCTGACCCGCGCCACCGGCAGGCTCGATCGCGCGCGCGCCGTGCTCGAGACGTTCGCGCGCCACTCCCGCGACGGCCTGATGCCCAATCGTTTCGTCGAGGGCAAGGGTGCCGCGCCGGACTACGGATCGGTCGATGCCGCGCTCTGGTTCGCCGTCGCCGGCGCCGATTACCTGGCGGCGAGCAAGGACAAGGCGTTTCTCGCCGCCACGATCGCCCCCGCGCTCGCGGACACGCTCGATTCATTTGCGCGCGGGACGCGCTTCGCGATCGCGCAACGGCCCGACGGGCTGCTCGCCTGCGGCACCGAGGCGACCGCGCTCACGTGGATGGACGCCCGCATTGAAGGCGTGCCGGTGACGCCCCGCGCCGGCCTCCCGGTCGAGATCAACGCCCTGTGGTACAACGCCTGGCGCACGCGCGCCGCGTTCGCCGGGCGGCTCGGCGACGAGGCGGGCGCGGCCCGGGCATCGGCCGAGGCGGACCGCATCCGCGAGGCGTTCGCGCCCGCGTTCTGGGAGCCCGCCCGCGGCTGGCTCGCCGATCGGGTCGACGAGCTCGGCGCCGTCCCGGCGCTGCGCCCGAATCAGCTCTATGCGATTTCCCTGCCCCACCCCGTGTTCGAAGGCGCGCCGGCGCTCGCCGCGCTCGATGCCGTCGAGAAGTCCCTGCTCGCGCCGTTCGGCCTGCGGACGCTCGCGCAGGGCGATGCGCGCTATCGCGGCAGCTATCTCGGCTCCCCGGCCACGCGGGACGCCGGATACCACAACGGGACGGTCTGGCCGTTCCTGCTGGGGGCCTGGGCCGATGCGCACTTCCGTCTTCGCGGGCGAAGCCCCGAAACGCGCGCCTATGCCCGCCGGATCTTCGGGCCGCTCGTTCGGCACCTCGCCGCCGACGCCTGCCTGGGCTCGATCTCCGAGATCTTCGACGGAGACCTGCCGTCCTCGCCGCGGGGCGCGTTCGCCCAGGCGTGGAGCGTCGCCGAACTGGCCCGCATCTGGATCGACGAGGACCTCTGAGGCGCGTTCGCGTGTTATTTTTCGGCCGGGATGGCCGATAACCCGTAGCGGAGGATCGCAATGCCCCGTTCTCTCGTGCTCGGCAACGACCGGGTGCACGTCAACTTCGACGGTGACTACCAGCTACGGGATTTCTACTATCCGAACGTCGGGATGGAGAATCACTCGGGCGGGCACGTCTTCCGTTTCGGCGTGTGGGTGGACGGCACGATGGCCTGGGCGTCGAGCCCAGATTGGAAGAAGACGATCACCTACGCCACGCCCGCGACGCTCGTCTCCGACGTGACGTTTGTCCACGCGGCGCTCGGGCTCGAGCTCAAGCTCGCCGACTGCGTGGACTTCCACGAGGACCTGTTCGTGCGCCGCATCACGGTGCGCGACACCTCGGGCAAGGCCCGCTCGGTGCGCCTGTTCTTCCACCACGATTTCCACCTCTACGGCTACGACGTGGGCGACACCGCAGCCTACGATCCCAAGTATCGATCCGTCACCCACTACAAGGACCGGCGCTACTTCCTGGTCAACGTGATCAAGAACGGGCGCCCGGGCGTCGACCAGTACACAGTCGGCATCAAGGAGAGTCCGGGCCACGAGGGCACCTGGCGCGATGCCGAGGACGGCAAGCTCTCGGACAACGCGATCGCCCAGGGCGCGGTCGACTCGACGATCGCGGCCCATCTCGAGGTTCCCGCCTCAGGCACGGCGACCTGCCACTACCTGATCGCGATCGGCAAGAGCTGGCCCGACGTCACCACGCTCCACAAGCACGTGCTCGAGCGTGGGCCGGAGTCGTACCTCAAGCGCACCGCGGACTACTGGAACGTGTGGGTGCGGCAGGGCGGCAAGGACTTCGACGGGCTCTCGCCCGCGATCGTGCGCCTCTATCAGCAGAGCCTCCTGATCCTGCGCACGCATCTCAATTACAACGGCGCGGTCCTGG
>JBDTYW010000054.1:0-9125 GCA_040005445.1 Candidatus Eiseniibacteriota bacterium | reverse complement strand
TCGAGGAGATGGTGATCGTCAGCCTCGTGATCCTCCTGTTCCTATTCCACGTGCGCAGCGCGCTGATCCCGATTCTGTCGCTGCCGGTCGCGATCGTACTGGCGTTCATCCCGATGCACGTGCAGGGGCTGAACGCCAACCTGATGTCGCTCGGCGGCATCGCGGTGGCGATCGGCGCCATGGTCGACGCGTCGATCATCATGATCGAAAACGTGCACAAGCGGCTCGAGGAGTGGGAGGCGGGCGGCCGGGACGGCCCACGCGAAGGGGTGATCCTGCACGCGCTGCAGGAGGTCGGGCGACCGGTGTTCTTCGCGCTGCTCGTGATCGCGGTCTCGTTCCTGCCGGTGTTCACGCTCGAGGCGCAGGAGGGGCGCCTGTTTCGGCCGCTCGCGTTCACCAAGACCTGGGTGATGGCATTCGCGGCGCTGCTCGCGATCACGCTCACGCCGGCGCTCGCGATGCTGCTCGTGCGCGGGAAGATCCGCGCCGAGCGCGACCAGCCGGTGGCGCGCTTCTTCGTCCGCGTGTACACGCCGGTGCTGCGCTGGACGGTCGAGCGCCGGCGCTGGGTGATCGCGGGCGCCGTGCTGTGCGTGCTCTCGACCATCCCCGCGTTCCTGTCGCTCGGCGTCGAGTTCATGCCTCCGCTCAACGAGGGCACGTTGCTCTACATGCCGACCGCGCCCCCCGGCATGTCCGACACCGAGTCGTCGGTCGTGCTCCAGAAGATGGGCCGGCTGCTCATGGACGTCCCGGAGGTCGAGCACGTGTTCGGCAAGATCGGGCGCGCCGAGACCGCGACCGATCCGGCGCCGCCCGGGATGGTCGAAACCGTGATCGCACTCAAGCCCGAGCGCGAGTGGCGGCCGGGCATGACGTGGGAGAAGCTCGTCGCCGAGCTCGACCGGAAGGTGCGCATCCCGGGCATGCCGAACCTGTGGTGGATGCCGATCCAGACGCGCAACGAGATGCTCTCGACCGGCGTGCGCAGCGCCATCGGGATCAAGGTGTTCGGCC
Source organism: Candidatus Eiseniibacteriota bacterium (assembly GCA_040005445.1). Lineage (GTDB taxonomy): Bacteria > Eisenbacteria > RBG-16-71-46 > RBG-16-71-46 > DASYSL01 > JANPEF01. The sequence continues at coordinate 8,105 of JBDTYW010000054.1, read as the reverse complement.
CGGACCTGCGGACGATCGAGCGCCTGTCGCTCGAGGTCGAGAACGCGGTGCGGGACGTGCGCGGCGTGCGCAGCGTCTTCGCCGAGCGCCTGACCGGCGCGACCTACCTCGACTTCACGGTCCGGCGCGAGGAAGCGGCGCGCTACGGCCTCACCGTTGCCGACGTCGAGGACGCGGTCGAGGCTGCGGTGGGGGGTGTGAACGCGGGCGCGACGGTGGACGGCCGCGCCCGCTACTCGATCGCGCTGCGCTACGCGCCGGAGCTCGCGGACGGGCCCGAGGCGCTCGCGCGCGTGCTCGTGCCGACCAGGGGTGGCGCGCAGGTGCCGCTCTCGCAGGTCGCGACCCTGAGCTTTAAGCCAGGGCCGCCGATGATCCAGGACGAGGACGGGCAGCTCGTCGGCCTGGTGTCGCTCGACGTCGCCGGCCGTCCGCTCGACCAGGTCGTGCGCGACACGAAGCGTCGCGTCGCGGCGCAGATCGCGTTGCCCGCGGGCACGCGGCTCGAATGGGCCGGTCAGTTCCAGCACCTGACGCGCGCGGAGCGGCGGCTCGCCTGGGTCGTGCCGCTGACGCTGTTGCTGGTGTGCCTCTTGCTGTGGCTCAACCTGCGCTCGCTGCCTGAGACTGCGATCGTGCTCATGGCGGTGCCGTTCTCGCTCGTGGGCGCGGTGTGGCTGGTGTGGCTCCTGGGCTTCAACATGAGCGTGGCGGTGTGGGTGGGCATGATCGCGCTCGCCGGGCTCGACGCCGAGACCGGCACGCTAATGCTGCTCTACCTGAACCTCGCCTACAGGAAGCGGGTGGCGGCCGGCCGCCTGCGCAACCGGGCCGATCTCGCCGAAGCGATCGTCGAGGGGGCCGCACACCGCATCCGGCCGAAGCACATGACCGTCTTCGCCATCCTGCTCGGGCTGCTGCCGATCTTGTTCGGCCACGGGGCGGGCTCGGACGTCATGCAGCGGATTGCCGCCCCGATGGTGGGCGGAGTGGTATCGTCCTTTGTACTGGAGCTTCTCGTCTACCCCGCGGTCTTTGCGTGGTGGAAGGGGCGCCATCTCCCGGAAGGAGCAATCGCATGAAGCGTATCCATGGTTTCTACGCCCTCGTCGCCGTGTTTGCCCTCACCCTCGCCGGATGCGGGGGAACGAAGACCGCCGCCCAGCACGAATCCCCGGCGCCGGTCGCCGCGTCCGGCGCGCAGGAGGTCAGCCTCACCGTGACCGACGCCGGGTTCGAGCCCGCGCAGATCACGGTCGCGAAGGATCGGCCGATCACCCTGTCGATCACGCGCAAGACCGACCAGACCTGCGCACGCGAGATCGTGTTCAAGGACCTGGACCTGAAGCGGGACTTGCCGCTCAACGAGGAAGTGCGGATCGACCTGCCGGCGCGGCCGTCGGGCACGCTCAACTACGCCTGTGGCATGGACATGATCAAGGGCAGCCTGGTCGTCCAGTAGTAGGAGGCGTCCGGCCGCGGTCGCCGTGTTAGAGTGGGCGGCATGAGCCCGATCGACGACGAGAACGAAGAACTCGAAGAGTTGCTGGAAGACGCCGAGACCGCGCTCGATGCGGGCGATGTCGAACGCGCGCTGGAATTGCTGGACGATCCCGCGCATGAGGCGGAGGCGCACCCGGAGGTGCGCTCGATGTACGGCCTCGCGCTGTACTACGGCGGCGAGTACGAGGAGGCGTTCGACTACCTGCTCGAGGCGGTGGACCACGATCCGGATGATGCCGAGTGCCGTGGGGCGCTCGGCGTCTGCCACTTCTACCGACTCGAGTTCGTCACCGCCGAGAAGGAGTTGCGGCGCGCGATCCTGACTGAAAACGACTGGGCCGAGGCGCACTACTGGCTCGGCCGCGTGCTCGAGTACCGCGGGCGCTATCCCGAGGCGATGGTCTCTTTCCAGAAGGCGCAGACGCTCGACAACGAGCACTACCTGGCGCCGCGCCGGATCCGCGACGAGGACCTCGACGCCGTGATGCAGGAGGCGATCGCGGTCCTGCCCCCGCGCATCAAGTCGGCGGTCGACGACATCGCGATCCTGGTCGAGGAGTACCCGACCGAGGAGCTGCTCAAGGAAACCGACCCGCCGTTCCCGCCCGACATCCTCGGCCTGTTCACGGGCAGCTCGCTCGCCGAGCGCGGGACCGGCATCTCGGGCTCGACGCCGAACACGATCCACGTCTTCCGCCGCAACATCGAGCACTTCGTCGGCGAGCGCGAGGAGGTCGTGGACGAATTGCGCGTCACCCTGCTGCACGAGATCGGGCACTACCTCGGAATGGACGAAGCGGAACTCGAGGCGCTCGGGCTGGAGTAGCGACGCACGAACCGGAGTCCTAGGGTCGGATCAAGAGCAGGATCTGCGCGTGCAGCTCCGGGTTCGCCGCCAGGCCCGAGCGCACCGGCCAGCGCCTCACGCCGTCGAGATCGGTGTACTTCGCGCCCGCCTCCTCGAACAGCACCGGGAACGGGCCGAGGTCCCACAGCGAGACATCGAACTCGAGGCAGGCGTCGACGTTCCCCGAGAGCACGAGCGCCGGCCCGCGCGCGTCGCCGTAGCCGCGCGCGAGGCCGACCGAGCCCACCAGGCGCCGGAAGCCGTCGTCTCCCAGCTTGCGCAGCCCATTCGAGAGCTGCCCGAGCGTGACCACCGCATTCGAGAGATCCAGGTTCTGCGAGACGCGCACGAGCGCGCCGTTCTTCGTCGTGCCGAGCCCGCGCGCGGCCGCGTAGAGCTCGCCGTGCGCCGGCAGGTGGAGCACGCCGACCACGACCTCGCCGCCGGCCTCGAGCGCGATCAGGTTCGACCAGTCGGGGATGCCGCGCAGGAACGGGCGCGTGCCGTCGATCGGGTCGACGATCCAGCGCCGGCCGCTCGGGCCAGGCGCATCGCCCGACTCCTCGGTCAGGATGCCGTCGTCGGGAAACGCCGTGCGGAGCGTCTCGATGATCACGCGATCGGCGGCGTGGTCGGCCTCGCTGACGGGGGAGCGGTCGGACTTGATGGTGACGCGCGGATCCTTGTTGAAGAACGCGAGCGCGACGCGCCCGGCCTCCTGCGCGGCGCGCACCGCGACCTCGAGTTCGTGTTCCCAGACGGCCAAGCTGACCTCCCAATGTCCCACTGAAGCGCTAGGACATGCCTAGCATCATGCGCTATCGGTTTTTCGGGTTCACGTAGACTTGAAACCTGTTGACGCTCCCCAAGCGCGTTGCTAACGTCCGCCCGTCTTGAGAAAAATTTCACGACCGAGGCGCCATCATCGCCGACGGTTCGAGTTTCGGACTTCGCGTTCCATGAAGGAATCGCCGCCGCCCGATGACCCGCACGCGCCTCACCCTGATCGTCGGCCTCGCCCTGGGAGTTTGCGGCATGGTGTTCGCCGCCACCTCGCTCCAGGCGGCGAAGCCGACGGACACGCTCAATCCCGGGACTCCCACCAAGCCCCAGGGACCCGCGCTCGAGCAGCCGATCCATTATAGCCACAAGCTTCACGCGGGAAAGCTCGGCATCGATTGCGCCTACTGCCACACCAATGTCGACAAATCGGCGATCGCGAACTATCCGAACGTCGAGACCTGCATGAACTGCCACAAATACGTCAAGCGCACGAGCACGCAGAAGACCGACAGCCCCGAGATCGCGAAGCTCACCAAGTACTACGACGACCGGCAGGCGATTCCCTGGGTGCAGGTACACTGGCTGCCCGATCACGTCGGCTTCAATCACAAGCGCCACGTCAAGGCCGGGGTGAGCTGCTTCACCTGCCACGGCGACGTGCGCACGATGGACGTCGTCTACCCGGTCAACAAGCTGAACATGGGATTCTGCGTCACTTGCCACAAGGCGAACCGCGAGAACGCGGCGCACCCGGCAAGCCTCGACTGTTACACCTGTCACAAGTAGGAACGAGGGCATGAGCGACGACACCACAGGCCAGCCGCACGCGCTGAAGCGGCGCGACTTCCTCAAGCTCGCGGGCGTCACCGCGGCCGCCACCACGGCCGCCGGGTGCCTCGAGTTCCCGCCGCTGCCGTCGCACCTCTACCCGTACGTCACCCCGCCCGAGAACGTGATCCCGGGCGTGGCCACGTACTATGCCTCGACCTGCCGCGAGTGCCCCGCGGGCTGCGGCCTGCACGTCAAGACGCGCGAGGGCCGCGCGATCAAGGTCGAAGGCAATCCGAACCACCCGGTGAACCAGGGCGCGCTTTGCCAGCGCGGCCAGGCCGCGATGCACGGTCTCTACAATCCGGATCGCTGGACCGCGCCGATGGCCCGCCAGGCCGACGGCTCGTTCAAGAAGATCACGTGGGATGAGGGCCTCAAGCTGCTCGCCGACAAGCTCGGCTCGCGCACGGGCGCGGTCCAGTTCTGGACGGGACAGGAGACGGGTGCGCGCCAGACCGTGTACGACGCGTTCGTCGGCGCGCTCTCGCCCGCGCAGCGCGTGGCCTACGAGCCGTTCTCGTGGGAAGCCGTGCGCGAAGGCAATCGCCTGGCGTTCGGCAAGGCCGTGATCCCGACCTACGACTTCGCCGCCGCGACGACGGTGTTCACGTTCGGTGCCGACTTCATGGAGACGTGGATCTCGCCGGTCGAGTACGCGCGCCAGTTCGCGCTCCGGCACGGCGCCGATTCCTCGCAGGGTCGCCTGGTCGCGTTCGAGCCGCGCCTCTCGCTCACCGGCTCGAATGCCGACGAGTGGGTCGCGATCCAGCCCGGCACCGAGGCGCTGGCCGCGCTCGCGATGGCGCACGAGATTGTGGCCGCGGGGTTGGCGAAAGGCCCGACCGGCGGCATCGACCTCGCGAAGTTCGCCCCCGAGGCGGTCGCCGGGCAGGTCGGCGTGCCGGCCGAGGTGCTCAAGCGTCTCGCGCGCGAGTTTGCCGCGCAGGGGCCGGCGCTCGCGATCGCAGGCGGGATCTCCTCGCAGGGCGCAAAGGCGACGCAGGCCGTCGTGGCCGCAAACGTGCTGACCTCGGTCGCCGGCGGCGTGGGCACAACGATCCGTTTCGACCGCACGCTCGACCTGGGCACGACGCACTCGGCCGCCGAGGCGGGGAAGGCCGTCGAGGCCATGAACGCCGGCGGCGTCGGCGTCCTGCTGATCCACGGCACCGACCCCGCGTACTCGCTGCCGAAGGCCATGGGCTTTGCCGAGGCGGCGAAGAAGGTCGCGTTCAAGGTCTCGTTCTCATCGTATCCCGACGACACCGCTCAGCTCTGCGACCTGATCCTGCCCGATCACCACCCGCTCGAGTCGTGGGGCGATCACCGCGGATGGACCGGCGTCTCCTCGCTCATCCAGCCGGCGATGCGCCCGGTGTTCGATACCATGAGCACGCCCGATGTGCTGTACGCGACCGCGAAGACGATCGGCAAGAATCAGGGCGTGCTCGGAGCCCCGGGCTGGCTGGCGGAATTGCAGGGCATGTGGTCGTACACGTCGTGGGACGTTGCGTTGCAGAACGGCGGTGTGTTCAACGCCGGCGCGGGCGCCGCGGCGGGCGCGGGCGCGTCCCTCGCCGCGCTCGGCGCGATCGATTTCGCCCCGGCCGAGCTGGCGGGGGAGGCGGACGGCACGCCGCTCGTGGTCTATCCGTCGCCGAACCTGTACGACGGCCGCGGCGCGAACAAGCCATGGCTGCAGGAACTGCCCGATCCGGTGACCAAGGTGGTGTGGGACCACTGGATCGAGATGCATTCCGACACCGCGAAGAAGCTCGGCCTTGCGCGCGGCGACTTGGTCAGCGTCAAGACCGCGGCCGGCACGATCGAGACCGCGGTCTACGATTCGATCGTGATCCGCAAGGACGTGTTTGCGATGGGCACGGGCCAGGGCCACGTCTCGTACGGGCAGTATGCGAAGGATCGCGGCGCGAACGCGCTGGCGGCGCTGCCCCTGACGTTCGACGCCTCGGGCGCGCTCGCCTACCTCTCCACGCGCGCGACGATCGCGAAGACCGGCAAGCCGCACAAGCTGGTCTACATCGGCAGCGACCAGTTCCAGGGCGGCCAGTCGCGCCAGATGGACCGCGGCATCGCGCAGGCGATCCCGCTGACCGAGATCGGCAAGCCGAAGAGCGCCGAAGAGCACCACGAGGAGGCGATGCACGAGCCCGGGTTCGCCGGCGCGATGGTGTCGAAGGACCCGATCGCGCACGCCGGCAAGGAAGCCCCGAACTCGGCGTACGCCCACCACGCGAACCACCGCTGGGCGATGGCGATCGACCTCAACTCGTGCAACGGTTGCCAGGCCTGCATCGTGGCCTGCAGCGCCGAGAACAACGTCGCCGTCGTCGGCAAGGAACAGATCGCCCGCGGCCGCGAGATGATGTGGTTGCGCCTCGAGCGCTATTACGAGGAGAAGGACGGAACGGTCGCGGTCAGCCACGTGCCCGTGATGTGCCAGCAGTGCGGCGCGGCCCCGTGCGAGAGCGTCTGCCCGGTGTACGCGACCTATCACACTCCCGAAGGCCTCAACGCGATGATCTACAACCGTTGCGTGGGGACGCGTTACTGCGCGAACAACTGCCCGTACCGCGTGCGCGCGTTCAACTGGTTCTCATACAAGTTCCCGGCGCCGCTCAACTGGCAGCTCAATCCGGACGTCACCGTCCGCGACAAGGGCGTGATGGAGAAGTGCACGTTCTGCGTGCAGCGCATTCGCGACGCCAAGGACCATGCGAAGGACGAGGACCGCAAGGTCAAGGACGGGGACGTGCGCACGGCCTGCCAGCAGACCTGTCCGACGCAGGCGATCGTGTTCGGCGACCTGATGGACCCGGAGAGCGCGATCGTCAAGCGCATCGAGAGCGAGCGCGGCTACAAGATTCTCGGCGACCTCAACACCTATCCGTCCGTGACCTACCTGAAGAAGGTCACCCGCGGCGTCCCGGCGGTCTGAGGAACACGACGTGTCGAAACTCACGTATCGAAAGGTGAATCAGGACATCCTCACGATGATCCGGCCGCCCACGTCGGCCTGGATGACGCTGTTCGTGATCGATCTCCTCGTGCTCGGGTTCGGCGTCCTGTGCTTCGTGCACCAGGTGCGCACCGGCCTCGGCGTCGCGGGTTACACGCGGCCCGTGATGTGGGCGACCTACATCACCGACTTCGTGTTCTGGGTCGGTATCGGCCACGCCGGCACGCTCATTTCGGCCGTGCTGTTCCTGTTTCGGGCGCGCTTCCGCAACTCGATCTACCGCACCGCCGAGGGCATGACGGTGTTCGCCGTCATGACCGCCGGGCTGTTCCCGCTGATCCACCTCGGGCGCGTGTGGTTCTTCTACTGGCTGATCCCGTACCCGAACCAGCGCCAGTTGTGGACGAATTTCCGTTCGCCGCTGGAGTGGGACGTGTTCGCGGTCACGACCTACCTGACGATCTCGTCGGTGTTCTTCCTGGTCGGCCTGATCCCGGACGTGGCGGTCGCGCGCGAGAGCGCCACCGGCATTCGCAAGAAGCTCTACACCCTGATGTCGTTCAACTGGCGGGGGACCAATCGCCAGTGGAAGCACTACAACAACGCCTACATCTATTTCGCCGCGCTCGCGACGCCGCTGGTGTTCTCGGTGCACTCGGTCGTGTCCTGGGACTTCGCGATGTCGATCAACCCGGGCTGGCACTCGACGATCTTCGCGCCCTACTTCGTGGCCGGCGCGATCTTCTCGGGCATCGGCATGGTGATCACGCTCATGGTCCCGATGCGCAAGATCTTCAAGCTCGAGGCCTACCTCCAGGACTGGCACTTCGACAGCATGGGCAAGCTCCTGCTGTTCACGTCGCTAATCGTCTCCTATGCGTACGTGGTCGAGATGTTCCTGGCCTGGTACGGCGGCAACCCGTATGAGAAGGGCGTGTTCTGGGACCGCGCCTTCGGCCCCATGGGCTGGGCGTACTGGATCATGGTGCTGTGCAACTGCCTGATCCCGTTGCTGTGCATCAAGCGCTCGGTGCGGACGAACATCTGGGGGATGTTCATCATCTCGATCTTCGTCAACATCGGCATGTGGTTCGAGCGCTTCGTGATCATCGTGCAGTCGCTGTCGCACAGCTTCCAGCCGTTCACCTGGAAGCTGTACGC
>JBDTYW010000053.1:0-9166 GCA_040005445.1 Candidatus Eiseniibacteriota bacterium | reverse complement strand
CGTTCAACGTCGCGTTCCGCGTGCCCAACCTGCTGCGCGACCTGTTCGCCGAGGGTGCGCTCTCCGCGGCGTTCATCCCCACGTTCACCGCCACCGACCACAAGGCGGGGCGCGCCGAGGCCTGGCGGCTCGGGGCCCAGGTGATGAACGCGCTCGCGCTGTCGTTGCTGTTCCTGACGATCCTCGGCTGGATCGTCGCGCCCTGGCTCGTTCCGCTGCTCGCCCCGGGGTTCCGTGCGGTTCCCGGCAAGCTCGAGCTGACGATCCTGCTGTCGAACATCATGCTGCCGTTCCTGATGTTCGTCGCGCTCGCCGCGGCGGCGATGGGAATGCTGAACGCGGTGCGCAAGTTCACCGTGCCGGCGCTCGCGCCCCTGTTTCTCAACCTCGGCATGATCGTCGTGGGCGTGGCCCTGATCCCGGTGTTCCGCGGATTCGGCAAGCCTCCGATCCTCGCCATGGCGGTGGGCGTGCTGGCGGGAGGCTTCCTGCAGTTCGCGGTGCAATTGCCGAGCCTGTGGAAGCTCGGCTGGCGTCCCGCGTGGCCGCCTGCTCTCAGTCACCCGGGCGTGAAGCGCATCGGTTTCCTGATGTTGCCGGCCACGATCGGCCTGGCGGCGACCCAGCTCAACATCTTCGTGAACACGATCCTCGCCTCGCAGCTCGAGCAGGGCTCGGTGTCGTGGCTGTCGTATGCGTTCCGGCTGATGCAGCTGCCGATCGGCGTGTTCGGCGTGGCGCTCGCGACGGTATCGCTGCCGACGGTGTCCCGGCAGGCGGTCGAGGGCAACATGGTCGCGCTCCGCGAGACCGTCTCGGGCGCGCTCCGGCTCGTGTTTGCGCTCACGCTGCCGGCAACGTTCGGGCTGTGGGCGCTGTCGCAGCCGCTGGTGAAGCTGCTCTACCAGCACGGCCGCTTCCACGTGTCGGATACCGACCAGACGGCCGCGGCGCTCTCCGCCTATTGCGTGGGGCTCTGCGCCTACGCCGCGGTCAAGGTGCTGGTGCCGACGTTCTATGCGCTGGGCGACACGCGCACGCCGGTGTTCGCCAGCTTCCTGTCCGTGGGCGTGAACCTCGCGGGCAACCTGATCCTGATGCGCTATCTCGGCCACGTCGGCCTCGCGCTTTCGACGTCGCTCACGATGCTGTTCAACTTCGCGCAGCTCTCGTTCTACCTGCGGCGCCGGCTCAAGCGGCTGGAGGGCAAGCGCATGGGATCGACGGTCCTGCGCACCGCGCTCGCCTCGGCGGGAATGGCGGTCGCGATCAAGGCGCTGGTGTGGGCGACCGAGGCCCAGTGGCGGGGCGGCACCCTGATGTGCGGGCTCGTCGTGGCCGCCGGGTTGGTGCTCGGCATCGGCCTGACGTGGGGCCTCTATCGCGTGGCGCGCGTCGAGGAACTGCCCGAGCTCGAGAGCGCGATGGCCGGGCTGGGGCGCAAGCTCGGCATCGGGCGGACGGGCCGCTAGGGGCGGACGACCCGCCCGTGCTTCCAGAGCTGCGGGAAGTAGGCGAACGCGGCCCACGAGCGCCGCCCGGACAGGCGGCGCAGGAGCTCGATCCCACACCAGCCGAAGTACAGGCCGGTCACGACGTGCCGGCTCTCGGGCAGGCAGAACTGCACGAACCACAGCCCGAAGATCCCGACGGCCTCGTACCAGGCGAACTCGAGGTTGACCAGCAGCAGCAGCCCGAGATAGCCCTGGGCGATCGTCAGCAGGATCTCGCTCTTCTGGTGGGCGTCGAACGGGATCGGCGCGACGTGTCCGAGCGAGACGCAGTAGACCACCGGGATCATCGCCGCCAGGACGGTCCACTGGTTGATGTTCGACGAGACCATGTTGATGAGCGCCATGTCGGCCTTGTCGAGCGTCCGGGCCCAGGCGAACGCCGTGACCTTTTCCGGAAACTCCGAGAGGAACGGCGACACCCACTGCACGAACACGAACGGGGTGACCCCGAGCATGACCGAGAGCCCGAGCATGGAATCGAGGAACGTCGGCGTGATCGCGTCGAGCAGCGCGCCGCCGGCGACGAACAGGCCGATCACGCCCGCGCCGCGCCATGCCCCGGGCAGCCCGAGCAGCGCCCGCGGCACACGCGGGAGATTGCCGATCTCCTCGGAGTCCTCGGGCGGAATCTTGCGCAGCGCGACCAGGTAGAGCGCGTAGAGCCCGACCAGGATCGCCGAGTCCACGAGCGTGAGCGTGCCCTTCGCCCAGATGATCGTGAAGTACGCGAGCGGCGGGAGCAGCGCCACGACCGACACCGAATGCGCCGCGTCGAGCAGCACGCGGTGGGAGGTCAGCGGCAGCGGCCGGCGCCGATTCTCCGCCCAGTAGCTGACGAAGAAGATCATGGGCCAGGCGAGCCCGGTGAGCAGGCGCAGGGAGCCGGTGAAGTTCGCGGTCATGAGCGGGATGTCGCGATGCCACGCGATCACCGCCTCGACCGCGAACTCGGGCAGCGTCTGGAGCCAGGCGAGCATCGCCAGCGCGAGGCCCTGGGAGACCAGGAACTGCGCGGCCTCGGCGCCCCAGCCGATGACGAAGGACGCCAGCAGGACGCCGGGGAACGTCCACAGCGAGGTGGCGGCGTGAGAGCGGGCGACATCGGGGGGAACGCTGCCGGGATCGATCATGGGTCTCCAGACGGGGGCGAGGCGCGAGGCCGCATGGTCGCGAGCAGCGCCCGCTCCGTCAAGGGGATTTACCGCGGAAGTGTCTCACGAGGCTTGACTTAGAGCGCGGCGGGCGGGCACAGTCCCGGCGTGCCGAAGGCTTCCGGAAGCGCCTGGACTCCGCGCCGCGCCGCCCTCGTCGCGCTCGCGGCGCTCGCGGTGACACCGGCCGCGCGCGGCGGGTCGGAGCGCGGGCTCGGGCGGGCGATGGCGCGGGCCCGGCGCGCCGGCGTGACGCGCCGGCCCGCGCTCGAACTCGGGCTCATGCTCCGCCTCTACGCCGGGTTTCCGGCCGCGATCGAATTCCTGCGCGTGGCGGCGGGCACGTGGCCGGCCCGCACGGTCCGGCGCCCGCCGGCATCGTATGATGCGTGGCGCGCCTGGCAGCGTCGCGGCGAGCGCCTGTGCCGCCGCGTGTACGGTCCTGACTATGCGCGGTTGCGCGCATTCATGCAGGGCCTCGACCCCGACCTGGACCACTGGATGATCCTCGAAGGCTACGGCAAGACGCTCGCCGCCGCCGGTCTCGGCGCGATCGAGCGCGAACTCGTGACCGTGGCCGCGCTGACCGCGCTCGGCTGGACGCGCCAGGCCTCGGCGCACGCGCTCGGCGCGCGCCGGGTCGGAGCGCCGGCGACCCATGTCGCGCGCGCCACCCGCGCCGGCGAGCGATGTCGACGCGCGAGGACCCGGTGAGCCGCGCGCTCGCCCAGGGCGGGCTCGACTGGGTGCACGATCGGCCGCTCGGCGCCACGCTTGCGGAGTTCGTGACTCCCGATTCCGACTACGCCCGCCGCTTCGCCCATCGTTTCGACGATCGCGCCACCTGGCCCCGGCTCGCCGCCGATCGACGCGCGCGCCCGTTCGATCGCGCGCTCGGGGAGGCGCTCGCCGTCGAGCATCGCCGCCTCGGAGCGCCGGCGCGCTCGCTCGCCCACGTCGATGCGCTCGCCGAGGGCGGGGCGCTGGCGGTCGTGTGCGGGCAACAGCCCGGGCCGCTGGGCGGGCCGCTCTACACGTGGCACAAGGCGTGGACCACGGTCGCGCTCGCGCGGCGCCTGACCGCCCTGCTCGGCGAGACGGTCGTGCCGGTGTTCTGGAACGCGACCGAGGATGCCGACTTCGACGAGATCGCGGGCGCGACCTGGGCGGGGGAGGATCTCGCGCTCGCGCACGGGGCGCTGCCGCGCGAGGCGCGCCTCGAGGGGCGCCTTGTGGGCAGCCTGCCGGCCGGGCTCGCCTCCGGCGTCTGGCACGCGGCGCGCGGCGCGTGGCACGCGCAGCCGGGAAGCGCGCGCGTGTACGCGCTGCTCGACCGGGCGGCCCAGGCCGCCGAGCGCGGCGGCGACCTCGGGGACATGGTGTCCCGCCTCATGCTCGAGGCGTTCGCCGACGACGGCCTGGTCGTGCTCGATCCGCGGCTGCCCGCGTTCCGCGCCGCGGCGTTGCCGCTGTACGAGCGCTACCTGCTCGCGCACGGCGACGTGCGCCGCGCGATCGACGATGCCGGCGACGCGATCGAGGGCCTCGGGCTGGCGCGTGGCTTCTCGCCGGCGCAGACCGAGTTCGCGCTGTTCGAGTCGGGCGGTGATGCCCGCCGTCACCTTGCCCCGGCCGAGGGCGCAGCGGCGCTCGCGCGCGCGCAGGCGGGCGCGGCCGGCCTGATTCCCGGCGCCGCCCTGCGTCCGATCGCGCAGGACTTCGTGCTGCCGACGCTCGCGCTCGTGGCCGGGCCGGGCGAGATCGCCTACCTGGCGCAGCTCGAGCCCGCGGCCCGCCTGCTCGGGGTGCTGCCCGCGGCGATCGTCCCGCGCTGGTCGGCGACCTGGCTGCCGCCGGCGGCGATGGCGCTGTGCGCCGAGGCCGGTGTCGAGCCGCGCGCGCTCGTGCGCGACCCCGACCGCGCGCTCGAGGCGTACTTCGCGGCCGGGGTCCCGGAGCCGCTGACCCGCGCGCTCGCCGATCTGCGCGCTCACAACGAGGCCGGTTTCGCGCGGCTCGCCGCCGAGGCGCCGGCGCTCGATGCCAGCCTGCCCGAACTCGTGCGCGCCACCGCACGGCGCGTCGACTGGCGCCTGGGACGCCTGGGGGAGGGCCTGGTCAAGAAGGCCCGCCGAGGCTGGAAGCGGGCGCATCCCGAGGGCCCGCATCTCGCCGAATACGTTCGTCCGCGCGGGGCGCTGCAGGAGCGCACGCTGTCCTGGCTCGACGTCATCGCGCGCGGCGGGCGCGCGGTCGAGGCCGCGGCGCGCGAGGCCGCGGACGCGCACGTCGAGCAGGCGCTCGCGGGCGGCGCCCTGTCGCACCACGTGCTCGCGATCGAGGCCACGCATGACTGACCTGCTGGTGGTGGGGGCGCATCCGGACGACCTGGAATTGCACTTTGGCGGCATCGCCGCGAAAGCCGCGGCCGACGGGCTGCGCGTGGTCGGGCTCGACCTGACGCGCGGCGAGCGCGCGACGCGCGGGACCCCCGAGCAGCGCGCGGTCGAGGCGGTCGCCGCGGCCCGCTGCCTCGGGCTCGCCGAGCGCCTGAATGCCGGCCTGCCGGATACCGGGGTGCATCATCTCGATCCGGCGCAAATCGGGAGCGTGGTCGAGTTGCTGCGCCGGATCCGCCCGCGCTGGGTGCTCGCGCCGCATCCCGAGGATGCGCATCCGGATCACCGCGAAGGCGGCCGCCTGCTCGAGCGCGCGCTCTACTTCGCGCACGTCGGCGGCTACCCGGTCCCCGGCGAGCGCCACCGCGCGCACGGCATGCTCTTCGACTGGCCGGAGTCGGGCTCGCGCGCGGACGCGTTCTCCGCGCGCTTCGCGAGCTCGGGCCTGGTGATCGACGTGAGCGGGCACTTCGCGGCCAAGCGCGCCGCGCTCGAGTGCTACGGCTCCCAGTTCGCGCCCGGGGAGGGACCGGCGACGCGCCTCAACCGTCCGACGTTCCTCGCAGGCGTGGAAGCGCGCGCGCGGCGCTGGGGCGAACTCGTCGGCGTGGACCACGGCGAGGCGCTGGCGTTCGCCGGGGCGGTTTCCCACCGCGGATCGCTCGCCGGCCTGTTCGGCGCGAACGGCCTGGGCCCGGGCGGCAACGCGTGAGCCCCGGCCGCGTGACGCGCGCGAAGTCCCTGGGCCGCTTGCCGAAGGCGAAGCCGGCATCGAAGGCGAAGCCCAAGGCCAAGTCGCCGCAGGCCGCGCGCAAGCGCTCCGCCCGGCGCGCGCTGCGCATCGGGATCACCTGCTATCCGACGTTCGGCGGCTCGGGCATCATCGCCACCGAGCTCGGCCGCCGGCTCGCCGGCCGCGGCGACCAGGTGCACTTCATCTCGATGGCGCTGCCGTACCGCCTGCCGGCGTACGAGCGCAACGTGTTCTTCCACGAGGTCTCCGCGGAGAGCTACCCTTTGTTCCAACAGAACCCGCCGCTGCCGCTCATGCTCGCGAGCATGATGGCTGACGTCGCCGAGACCCAGCGCCTCGATGTACTGCACGTGCACTATGCGATGCCGTTCGCGACCTCGGCGTTCCTCGCCAAGCAGCTCGTCGCGCCCCGGCGGTTGCCGGTGGTGACCACGCTCCACGGCACCGACATCACGGTCGTCGGGCAGCAGCCCGCGTTCCTGCGCATGACCAAGTTCTCGATCGAGTCGTCGGACCGCGTCACCGCGGTGAGCCAGGCGCTCAAGGCCGCGACTGTGGAGTCGCTCGGCATCACGCGCCCGATCGAGGTCATCCCGAACTTCGTGGATCCCGACGTCTTTGCTCCGCGCCGGCGGCGCACGCACATGCTCGCGCCCGCGGGGACGCGCGTGCTCATGCACGCCTCGAACTTCCGGCCGGTCAAGAACGTCGAGATGGTGGTGCGCATCTTCGCCGCCGTGCACGAGCGCATGGACGCGCGCCTGGTCATGGTGGGAGACGGGCCCGACAAGCCGCGCGCCGAGCAGCTCGCGCGCGAGCTCGGGGTGGCGCGCCACGTGCTGTTCCTCGGCAATCAGGAGGTCATGGAGGAGTTGCTGCCACTCGCCGACGTGTTCCTGCTGCCGTCCGAGAGCGAGTCGTTCGGCCTCGTGGCGCTGGAGGCGATGAGCGCCGGCGTGCCGGTCGTGGCCGCGCGCGTGGGCGGGTTGCCCGAGCTCGTCGAGTCGGGCGTGACGGGCTACCTCGAGCCGCACGGCAATCTCGAGGCGCACGTGCGCGCGGTGCTCAAGCTGCTCGCGGACGGCGCGCTCAGGCGCCGCTTCGGCAAGGCCGGGCGCAAGGTCGCGCGCGAGAAGTTCGACGTCGACCGGGTGGTGGAGCGCTACCGCAAGGTCTATGAAGGCCTCTGCTGAGTTGACGGGCATCCTCGAGGCGCGCCGCGGCGCGCGCCGGTTCGTGGTGCTGGTCGAGGGTTCGCTCGGCGTGCTCGACGCCAAGACCGCGGCGGCCCTCCTGCGCTACGCGCCCGAGTCGGTGGCCGTGCTGCTCGATAGCACGCGCGCCGGCCAGGTGGCGCACGACGCGCTGGGCTTCGGCGGGCTCGTGCCGATCGTCGCCACGCTTGCGGAGGCCATGCCCCACGAACCCGACACGCTGCTGATCGGGATTGCCCCGGTCGGGGGGCGGTTGCCCGACGCCTGGCGCGCCGTGCTGCTCGAGGCCCTCGACCGGGGGCTCGACGTGTGGGCGGGCCTGCACAGCTTCCTCGCGGACGACCCCGAGGTGGCGGCCCGCGCGCAGGCGAAGGGGCGAGCGCTCGTGGACTTGCGGCGCGTGCCCGAGACGCTGCCCGTGGCCGCGGCGCGCGTGCGCGAGGTCGCGGCGAAGGTCGTCCTGACCGTCGGCTCCGATTGCAACGTGGGCAAGATGACCGCCGCGTGGGAGATTGCGCGGGCGCTCGAGGCGCGCGGCCAGCGCGCGGCTTTCGTGGCCACCGGCCAGACCGGCATCCTGCTCTCCGGGCGCGGCCTCGCGGTCGACCGCGTGATCAGCGATTTCGTCGGGGGCGCGGCCGAGGCCCTGGTGCTCGACGCGGCCCAGGACCACGACTGGGTGATCGTCGAGGGCCAGGGGTCGATCGTCCACCCCGGCTATGCGGGCGTGACGCTCGGGCTGTTGCTCGGAGCGCTCCCCTCGGCCATGGTCCTGTGCCACCAGCCGCGCCGCACCGAGATCCGCCACGGCGCGATCGCGATCCCGCCGCTCACGGACCTGGCCCGCCGCTACGAGGATGCGCTCGCGCCGATCCGGCCCGGCCGCGTGGTGGCGCTGGCGCTCAACACGTTCGATCTCGACGAGGAGGCGGCGCGGCGCGCGGTCGATGCCGCCGCGCGCGCCACCGGGCGACCGGCGACCGACGTCGTGCGTTTCGGCGCCGCGCCAATCGTCGATGCCCTGCTCAAGCATTCGTTCCCGCCACCCGTCCCGCCCTCCGGAGACCGACCGTGATGAAAATGACGATCACGCCCCTCGAGCTGCAGACCAAGCACGAGTTCAAGATCGCGCGCGGGGGCAACCGGAGCTGGGAGCACCTGGTCGTGACGCTCGAACACGAGGGGCGCGTCGGGCTCGGCGAAGTCGCGGCCACCGCGTACTACGGGGAGACCGCGGCGACCGCGCGCGCGGCACTCGCCGCGTGGGAGCCGCTGCTGCCGACCGACCCCTGGGATCTCGAGGGCTTCGAGCGCCGGGGAACGGCGCGCCTGGGCTGGAATCGGGCGGCGTGGAACGCGCTCGACACCGCACTTTGGGACCTGCGCGGCCAGCTCGCCGGGTTGCCGCTCTGGCGCCTGTGGGGGCTCGACCGGGAGGCGATGCCGCTCTCGAGCTTCACCCTGGGTCTGGCAGATTGGGAGATGATGGAAGTAAAACTCAGCGAGGCAGCATCTTATCCCATTCTCAAGGTCAAGGTCGGCGGGGCCGATGACGTCAATACCCTGCGCCGCATCCGGGAACGGACCGATCGGCCGATCCGCGTCGACGCCAACGCCGGCTGGACGCGGGACGAGGCAATGCGGCTCCTGCCGGCGCTGGCCGATCTGGGCGTCGAATTCGTCGAGCAGCCGTTGGCGCCATCGGATCGCGAGGGCCTGCTCTGGCTCGCTCGCCGCTCGCCGTTGCCGCTCTATGTGGACGAGTCCTGCCATGTCGCCGCCGACGTCGCCGGGCTGGCGGACCGCGTCTCGGGCGTGGTGGTCAAGCTGGTCAAGACCGGGGGGCCGAGCGAGGCCCTGCGCCTGGTCCACACGGCGCGGGCGCACGGACTGCGCCTCATGCTAGGGTGCATGATCGAGAGCAGCCTGGGCATCACCGCGGCAGCGCACCTCGGGCCGCTCTTCGATACGCTCGACCTCGACGGCCACTGGCTGCTGGCCCGCGATCCGTACGAGGGAGTCGGCGGCGCGGATGGCCGCCTCTTGTTGTCGGATCGTCCCGGCCTCGGGGTGGTCACCCGCCAGGGAGGGTGAGTGAGTCGTCGCCTCGTCCTGTTCGTCGGCTCCGTCGTCG
>JBDTYW010000052.1:0-9279 GCA_040005445.1 Candidatus Eiseniibacteriota bacterium | reverse complement strand
CGCCGGCGCGAGCTCGGCGCGCGCGGCCGCGTCGATGCGCGCGCGCGACGCGACGCGGCCACGGCGGGCCGCGACCTGCTCGCCCAGTACCGGGCGTTGCGCGGGGCGGCGCGGTGATCGCGCGCCTGGTCGTCGACCCGGGGCAGGACGGCGCAGCCGAGGCGGGCTGGGCCGCCGGCGTGCTGCTCTCCCTGACCGGCCTGGCTTGGCGCGCGGGGGACGCCGGGGAGGGACCGATCGTCTTCGTCGGGGATCCCGCGCGCGCGCCCGGGAACACCGCGCTCGTG
Source organism: Candidatus Eiseniibacteriota bacterium (assembly GCA_040005445.1). Classification (GTDB taxonomy): domain Bacteria; phylum Eisenbacteria; class RBG-16-71-46; order RBG-16-71-46; family DASYSL01; genus JANPEF01. The sequence goes on along the minus strand of JBDTYW010000052.1, from coordinate 8,992 downwards.
CTGCCGTGGCGGGACCCGGGGCCGTGGACCCCGGCCGGGCTCGGGCTCGCCATGTTCGAGGGCGTGCCGGTGGTCTGCCCCGGCGGCCGGCTCGACCCGCCGGGCGACGCGCGCGTGTTGCCGGATCCGGGGCTGAGGTCCGTCTTCTCCCTCCTGTCGCGCGAGGAGGAGTGGCTCGAACCCGCGCGCGACCGGTGGGAGTGTTTCGCGGGCACGAGTTCGCGCCTTTCCGCGCTCGGCGTGCTGGAGCGACCGCTCGTCAACGAGTTTTCCCGCCTGCTCGCCGACCGGCTCGCGCGCTGGGCGCTCGCGCGCCACGTCACGCTTGCGCCGCTGCCGCTTTGGCCACTCGGCAAGCGCTTCGCGGTCCTTCTGTCGCACGACGTCGACGAGGTGCGGTTCGGATCGCTGGTCGAGGCGGGGCGGCTCCTGGCGCTCGCCCGCGGGCCGCGCTCGTATGCCATGCGCGCGGGGTTGGCGCAGGAGGCGCGCGGCTTCGGCTCGTCGTTCTACTTCTGCGCGCCGCGGCCGTCCGAGCGCCACGAGTACGACGCGCGCTACCGCCTCGGCGACCGCGTCGACTTCGAGGGGCGCCGGGGGACCGTGGCGAGCCTCATGGCGCGCCTCGCCGGGCGCGGGTTCGACGTCGGCCTCCACGGCAGCTACCTGAGCCACCGCGACGGCCCGGACCTCGCGCGGCAGCGGGAACAGATCGCAGCCGCCTCGGGTCGCCCGGCGGAGGGCACGCGCCAGCACTTCCTGCGCTTCGACATCGCGCGCACGTGGCGGGCCCAGGAGGAGGCGGGCTTCGCCTACGACTCGACGCTGGGCTACAACGAGGCGATCGGGTTTCGGGCGGGCATCGCCGCGCCGTTCGCCCCGTGGGACGTCGCCGCCGGCCGGCCGCACCGCCTGCTCGAGCTGCCGCTCACGGTCATGGACGGCGCCCTGTTCCGGACGATGAGCCTGGACGGACCCCAGGCGGCGGCCCGGGTGCGCGCGCACCTCGCCGAAGTCGAGGAGGCCGGCGGGCTCGCCGTGTTGCTGTGGCACCCGAACGGCGCCCACGAACGCGCGTTCCCCGGCTGGTGGCAGGCGTGGGAAGCCGCTCTGGACGCGCTCTCAGGCCGTGGCGCGTGGGTGGTGGATGGCCGCACGATCGCGCATTGGTGGCAGGAGCGGGGGCGCGCCGCCCAAGCCTAGCGCGAGACGTTGCAAACGATTGGCAATCGGCAAGTTGACCGGGGGCAGCGGTCCCGCTACACTCCCCAATTCGTATGGCGAACGCGCGCGAGACCACCCCGGATCACTGGCAGCGCTTCTGGACCGACGGCCGACCCCTGCACGAGGTGTACTCGAACCAGGGCCGACTCGTGGAGCAGGCGCTTGCCCAGGGTTCGCTGTCGGGCCGCCGCGTGCTCGAGGTCGGCGCCGGCACCGGGCGCGACACCATGGAACTGGTCCGCCGCGGGGCGACCGGCTACGTCCTCGACTACACGTTCGGCAGCCTGCGCCTGATGCAGCAGCACGCGCAGCACATCGGCGTCCCGTTGACGCTGGTCTGCGCCGACGCGCGCGCGCTGCCGTTCCGCGAGGGCGCGTTCGGCCTGGTGTTCCACCAGGGCCTGCTCGAGCACTTCCGCGATCCCGCGAGCCTGCTGGTCGAGAACGCGCGCGTGCTCGAGCCCGAAGGCACCTTGATCGTGGACGTGCCGCAGCGCTACCACCTCTATACCGTCGCCAAGAAGATCCTGATCGCGCTCGACAAGTGGTTCGCGGGCTGGGAGTGTGAGTTTTCGCCCGCTGAACTCGAGGGGCTCGTGCGCGCGCAGGGGCTCGAAATCAATCGCACCTACGGCGACTGGATGGTGCCCGGGCTGTTCTACCGCGCGGTGCGCGTCACGCTCGCGAAGGCCGGCATCAAGGCCCTGCCGATGTATCCCAAGGGCCCGCCGTTCTGGGAGTCGTTCTGGAACGGCCTGCGCGAGCGCCTGCGCACCCAGCGCTGGGCGCTCTACACCACGCACGTCATCGGCGTGGTGGCGACCAAGCGCCCCGCCCCGGCGCGGAGGGGCGCCTGAATCTCCTCGCGCTCAACTGGCGGGACATGCAGTCGCCGGAAGCGGGCGGCGCGGAAGTCCACCTCCACGAAATCCTCAGGCGCTGGCAGGCGCGCGGGCATCGCGTGACCTGGCTCGTGTCCGGTTTCCCGGGCGGCGCGCCCGAGGTCGAGATCGACGGCATGCGCGTCCTCCGCCGTGGCCACTGGTACGACGCGAACCACGCGCTGCCCGCCGCCTACAAGCGCGAACTGCGGGGCGAGCGCTTCGATGCCGTGCTCGAGGACATCAACAAGCTCCCGTTCTTCGCGCCGCGCTGGGCGAAGGAGCCGGTGCTCGCGATCGTGCCCCACCTGTTCGGCACCACCGTGTTCGCCGAGACCGGGCCGCTGCAGGCGCTCTACGTGATGGCGCACGAGCGCCTCCTGCCGACGGTTTACGGCCGCACGCCGTTCCTCGCGATCTCCGAGAGCACGCGCGACGACCTGGTGCGGCGCGGGATCCCCGCCGGGCACATCGCGGTCGTGCACTGCGGCCTCGACCACGAGCGCTTTCGCCCGACGGCCCCGAAGGCGGTGGCCCCGACGGTCGCGTTCCTCGGGCGGCTGCGCAAATACAAGGGCGTGGACTTCCTGCTCGACGCGTTCGCCGTGGTCAGGCGCTCGTTGCCCGCGGCCGAGCTGTGGATCGTGGGCGACGGCCCGCACCGGGCGGCGCTCGAGGCGCGCGCGCGCCGACTCGGGCTCGGCGAGTCCGCGCGCTTCTTCGGCTTCGTCCCCGCCGAGGAGAAGGTCGCCCGCCTGTCGGCGGCGCAGGTCTCGGTCTGTCCCTCGCCGAAGGAAGGCTGGGGCCTGACCGTGGTGGAATCGAACGCCTGCGGCACCGCCGTAATCGCGAGCCGGAGCCCCGGACTCGTGGACTCGGTGCGCGACGGCGAGACCGGGCTGCTCGTGCCGCACGGGGACACGCGCGCGCTCGCGAGCGCCATGACGCGCGTGCTGACCGACCGTGCGCTGCGCGAGGGACTCGAGGAAAAGGGCGCCGCCTGGGCCCGGACGTTCACGTGGGAACGCTGTGCCGACGAGGCGTTCGAGGTACTCGAACGCGCTCTCGGATCGGGAGTCGAGACCGGGGCGCCACCCCTGTCGCGCGCCGTCTAGTGGCATTGAGTCCTGAGGGAGGAAGCATGTCGGCATCGTTGCGCAAGGGCTACCTGGCCGTGGCCGCGTTCGTCTTTCTGTCGACGCTGGGGGTGTACACGGTCGGCGTGACGCCGTCGATCCCATTCTGGGACTCGGGCGAATTCATCGCCACCTCGGCCGTGCTCGGCATCCCGCATCCCCCGGGCACGCCGCTCTACGTGCTGATCGGCCGCCTGTTCGCGATGCTGCCGTTCGGCAACGTCGAGCTCCAGGTGAACTGGCTCTCGGCGCTCGCGTCGGCGCTCGCGGTCCTGTTCACGTTCCTCGTCACCGTGCGCTTCATGCGCATCGCCCAGGCGCGCAAGGGCGAGCGCACCACGAGCGACGAGCTCATCGCGTGGACCGCGGGAGCGATGGCCGCGTTCTTCGTCGCGTTCTCGAACACGTTCTGGGAGTCGGCGATCGAGGCCGAGGTCTACTCGCTGTCCTCGATGGTGCAGGTCATGGCGATCTACCTCTCGCTGCGCTGGTGGGAGGAGCTGGCGAACAACGGCGGGGATGGCCGTCTGCTGCTCGCCTGGTACCTGATGTGCCTCTGTATCGGCATCCACCTTGGCACATTCCTGGTCGCGCCCGCGGTCGTCCTGCTGGCGCTCCTGGTCAACCCGCGCACGCTGTTCAGCCCGCGCTTCCTGGCGTGGGCCGCGGTGTTCGTGCTGGTCGGGATCTCGGTCCACTTCTACCTCATGATTCGAGCGAAGCTGAACCCGGGCGTGAACGAGGGCGACCCCGAGACCTGGGACAAGATGATGTACCTGCTCCAGCGCAAGCAGTACGGCTCGCGCCCGATGTTCCCGCGCGTGGCGCCGTGGAGCTTTCAGATCCAGATGTTCATGAACTACTTCCTCGACCAGTACCGCGTGTGGCCGATGACCGGGGCGATCGCGAGCGTGATCCCGATGGCGCTCGGTCTCTACGGCGCGTTCATGCAGTTCGCGCGCGAGAAGAAGACGTTCCTGACCATGCTCTGCCTGTTCGGCATCACCGGGTTCGGGCTGATCGTGTACCTCAACTTCACCGATCACGAGGTGCGCGACCGCGACTACTTCTTCACTTCGGCGTTTCACTTCTTCGCGATCTGGATCGGCCTCGGGGCGGGCTTCGTGCTCGAGCTGGTGCGCGACGCGATGAAGGAGGACGCGCGCGAGCGCGTGAGCGTGCCGTTCGCGGTGGCGTGCATCGTCGCGGTCGCGATCTCGTGGCTACCGGCGAAGACCTACGGCTTCTCGCACGACCGGCGCGGCTTCTACATCGCGACCGACTACGCGTACAACATGCTGCAACCGCTCGGGAAGAACGCGTTCGTGTTCACGAACGGGGACAACGATACGTTCCCCCTGTGGTGCACGCAGGCCGTCGACAAGGTGCGCACCGACGTACGGGTGGTGAACCTCTCGCTGCTCAACACCGACTGGTACATCAAGCAGCTGCGCGACGAGGACCCGAAGGTCCCGATGACCGTCTCCGACGACATCCTGGACCAGATCGGCAAGCGTGGTTACCTGTTCGACGACGCGGGCAACCCCGAGGCGGTGAACACCTGGATGGTGCGCAACATCATCCGCGCGAACACCGGCGCGAACGAGCGCCCGGCCTACCTCGCGGTCACCGTGCCGAACCACATGGGGCTCGACGCCCGGCTCCAGCTCGAGGGGCTGGTCTACCGCGTGCACGACGATTCGGTGAAGGTGCGGATCGACACCACGGCGATTCGCAACAACCTGTACAACGTGTTCCGCTACCGCGGCCTGTTCGCGCCCGACGGCACCTACCTGGACAAGCCGTACAAGGACGAGAATGCGTATCGCCTCAGCCAAAACTACGCGGCGGCGCACATGCAACTCGGGTTCCGATACCGGCTCGACGGCCGTCGCAGGGAGGCCGTGGCTGAGCTCGAGCGGATCCTCCGCATGTACCCGACGTTCCCCGCGGTGCGCCCGGCGCTCGGCATGTTCTACCTCGAGGTGGGGGACACCGCGAAGGGCCTCGCGTTCTTCGACGAGTCGCAGAAGCTCACGCCGAACGATCCCGACCTCGCGTACTACCACGGGGTCGCGCTCGGGCTGGTCGGCCAGGACGATCGCGCGCTCAAGCGCCTGAACGACGCGATCGATCTCTCGCCCGACGACGGTCAGTCGTATTTCGCCGTGTACTCGCTGTGTATCGAGAGCGGACGGCCCCAGCAGGCCGCCGACGTGCTCAAGCGCTGGCTGGCGAGGCACCCGGAGGATCCGACGGCGCGCCGCCTGCTCACGCAGCTCGAGGGCCCCACGTCCTCGCTCGCGCCGCCGGGCGGCCCGGGCGGCCTCAACGGTTTCCCGGGCGCGACCACGCCGTGAGCGCGGCGGGCGGCCCCGGGCTGGCCCTGGTCACGGGTGCGGCCGGATTCATCGGTTCGCACCTGGGCGAGGCACTGGTCGCGCGGGGCTTCGAGGTCGTGGGCGTCGACTGCTTCACCGACTACTACGACCCGGCGATCAAGCGGCGGAACCTCGCCGGGTTGCTCGCCGGCCCGCGCTTCCGCCTGCTCGAACTCGATCTCTCCTCGGCCGACCTGGCGGACCTGCCGGCCCGCCCGCGCTGGGTGTTCCACCAGGCGGCGCAGGCGGGGGTGAGGGCCTCGTGGGGGCGCGAGTTCGAATCGTACGCGCGCCACAACGTGCTCGCGACCCAGCGCCTGCTCGAGCGCTACCGGGACGTGGATGTCGAGCGCGTGGTGGTCGCCTCCTCGTCATCGGTCTACGGCGACGCCGAGCGGCTGCCCACGACCGAGGAGGACCTGCCGCGCCCGTACTCGCCCTACGGCGTGACCAAACTCGCGGCCGAGCACCTCGCGCTGCTCTATGCGCGCAATTTCGGGCTTCCCGCCGTGGCGCTCCGGTACTTCACGGTGTACGGTCCCCGGCAGCGGCCGGACATGGGCTTCCACCGCTTCGTGAGCGCGCTCCTGGCGGCGCGCCCGATCACCGTGTACGGCGACGGCGAGCAGACGCGCGACTTCACGTTCATCGCCGATGCGGTGGCCGCGAACCTCGCGGCGGCGGAGCGCGGGACCGCCGGGCGCGCGTACAACATCGGCGGCGGCTCGCGCGTGTCGGTCAATCACGTGCTGGCCGAGCTCGGGCGACTCGCGGGTATCGCGCCGATCGTGGAGCACGGCGCGGCGCAGCCGGGCGACCCGCGCGATACCGGCGCGAACATCGCGCGCGCCCGCACGGACCTCGCATGGTCGCCTTCGGTCGCGCTCGCCGAGGGGCTCGCGCGCCAGCTCGCCTGGCAGAGGGAGGGGGCATGACCGACCTGTTCGCCGGGCTGCCGCAGCCGATCGTCGCGCGCTCCGTGGAGCCCGCGCCCGACCTGACGGCGGTGATCCCCGTTTACGACGAGGCGCAAAGCCTGCCCGAGTTGTACAACCGCATGCGCGCCGCCGCCGGCGTCGCCGGGATGCGCTACGAGATCCTGTTCGTGGACGACGGGTCGACCGACGACACGCCGCGCATCCTCAAGATGCTCGCGGCCGAGGATCCGGCGGTCAAGGTGATCTCCTTCCGTCGAAACTTCGGCAAGTCGGCGGCGCTCGCGGTGGCGTTCGCGCGCGCGCGCGGGCGCTACGTCATGACGCTCGACGGCGACCTGCAGGATGACCCGGCGGAGCTCTCCCGCCTGCTCGAAGCGCTCGAGTCGCAGGGCCTGGACCTGGTCTCGGGCTGGAAGCAGGTGCGCCACGATCCGTGGACCAAGACCGCGCCGTCGCGCCTGTTCAACGCGGTTACGGCCTGGATGTGCGGCCTGAGGCTCCACGACTTCAACTGCGGGCTCAAGCTCTACCGGCGCGAGGTCGTGGAGTCGATCGAGGTCTACGGCGAGTTCCATCGCTTCCTGCCCGCGCTCGCCCACTGGCGCGGCTTCCGCGTCGGCGAGGTGGCGGTGACCCACCACGCGCGCCGCTTCGGCAAGAGCAAGTTCGGCGCCGCGCGCTTCATCAACGGCTTCCTCGACCTGATCGCCGCGATGTTCCTCTCGCGCAACGCGCTCAAGCCGCTGCACGTGTTCGGCCGCATGGCGCTGCTTTCGGGGGGCACGGGAACGCTCATCAGCCTGTGGTTCTTCGGCCTCTGGCTCGCCCGCGAGCCGGTGCGCGTGCGCCCGATGTTCGTGCTCGGGCTGGTCCTCATCGTGGTCGCGATCCAGCTCCTCCTCATGGGCCTGCTCGGGGAGATGATCGCGGCCGGCCGCTCCAAGACCGACTGGCCGGTGCGCTTCACCGCGAACCTCGGCGATGGGGATGCGTCGGACGGCGGAGCGCGATGACCGTGTTCGTGCTCGCCGGCGGACTGGGGACGAGGATCGCCGGACTGTACCCGGACCGTCCCAAGCTCCTGGTCCCCGTGGCCGGGCGGCCGTTCGTCGATCACGTGCTCGCAGGCCTGGCGGCGCGCGGCCTGACCGACGTCGTGCTCTGCGCAGGGCACCAGGCCGGCCCGCTGCTCGAGCACGTGGACGACGGCGCGGACTTCGGCGTGCACGCGCGCGCCGTGGTCGAGGACGCGCCGCGCGGCACCGCGGGGGCGCTCGCATTCGCGCGCCGGCAGGTTGGGCACGGCGAGGAGACCTTCCTCGCGCTCAACGGCGACACCTGGGCGGAGTTCGACCCGGATGCGTTGCTCGCGCTGCACCGCGGCCTCTCGGCCGATGCGACGCTCGCCTGCTACCAGGTCGACGAGTCGGAGGCGCGAGGCACGGTCGAGACCTCCGAGGACGGCCGCCTGCTCGGCTTCCGCGAGAAGTCCGCGCGCGGGCCAGGCTGGGTGTCGGGCGGCGTGTACGCGCTCGAGCCGCGCGCGCTCGCTTCCGTGCCCACGGGCGCCGGGGACATGGCGCCCAGGAGCCTCGAGGTCGACGTGTTCCCGGCCCTGCTCGCCGAAGGCCGCGCGCTTGGCGCCTGGCGCGCGCCCGGGCGATTCTGGGACATGGGCACGCCGGCGGGCCGCGCCGACGCCGAGGCAGCGCTCGCCCGCGGCGGGGCGGCGTCATGAGCCTCGTCGTGCGCAGCCGCGCGCCGCTGCGCCTGTCGTTCTGCGGCGGCGGCACGGACGTGTCGCCCTATCCCGAGCAGAGGGGTGGCGTCGTGCTCTCGACCACGATCGACAAGTACGCCTACGCCTCGGTCGAGCCGCGCCGCGATGCGCGCTTCGGGATCCACTCGCTGGACTTCGATTTCGTCGCGAAGTATCCGCATGCGAGGAAGATCGCGCTCGACGGCAACCTCGACCTGATCAAGGGCGTGGTGCGCGCGTTCCACCCGAAGAAGGGTGCCGACCTGTACGTGCACTCCGACGCGCCGCCGGGCTCGGGGCTCGGATCGTCGTCGACCATGGCCGTCGCCGTGGTGGCGGCGCTCAAGACCTGGCTGTCGCGCGCGCTCAGCCCCTACGAGATGGCCGAGTTGGCGTACCGCATCGAGCGCGTCGACCTCGGGATCGCCGGCGGCCGCCAGGACCAGTACGCCGCGACGTTTGGCGGCTTCAACTTCATCGAGTTCCACGCCGACTCGACGATCGTCAATCCGCTGCGCATCGCACCCGACACGTTGCATGAGCTGGAGTACCGTATGGTGCTCGCCTACCTGCGCCAGACCCGTTCGAGCGCGAAGATCATCGAGCGCCAGCGCGCCAGCTTCGAGGCCGGCAAGCGCGAGGTTGTGCGCGCGCTCGACGATCTCAAGGCGCT
>JBDTYW010000051.1:0-9363 GCA_040005445.1 Candidatus Eiseniibacteriota bacterium | reverse complement strand
TGGGGACGCGTGAAGTCGCTCTATCGCGGCTAGCCGGCCGCGAGCGCAGGCGACGCAAAGACGGCCCCGGGGGACTCCCCCGGGGCCGCTCGCGTGCGATGTCCGCTGGTGACCCGTGTAGGGATCGAACCTACGACTCCCAGCTTAAAAGGCCGGTGCTCTACCAACTGAGCTAACGGGTCGCGCCCGGGCAGAGTAACCGTTCCGCCGCGCCCGCCTCAACCCGCACGACGATCGCTCAGCGGGAAGTCCGGCTCATGCTGAACGGTCCGTTCTCGGTCGTGATCGCGAGCGCCGCGCCGCCCTTGCCGAGCCGGGCATGCGCGAATCCCGATCGCCGGCCCACCTCGACCCGCGATCCCACTCCGGCCCACGGTCCGTTCTGCGTGCCGTACTCGAGGTCGGCATCGTAGACCGAAGGCAGGGAGAGCGAGGCCGGGCCGTTGACCGAGCGCGCATCCAGGCCGCGCCCCCGCCAGGCGTGCCCGCTCAAGCGCACGCTCACCGGGCCGTTGGTCGCGCGCGCCAGCACTTCGCCGCCGCTGCCGACGATCGTGATCGGGCCGTTCTCGGTCTCGAGCGCCATCTTGCCGCTCATGTCGTACACGCCGAGCGGTCCGTTCAACGCCCGCAGATCGAGCGACTGTTCGGCCGGCGCCTCGACGCGAAAGCTGACACCCCAGTGCCCGGCCGATGCCGTCGGCCCCTCGGCGCCGAGCCGACCGGCGTCGGTGGTCACCCGCACTTGCGCGATCAGCGCGCGCGCCGCGGCCTCGCTCGGCGCCCACGCCTCGACCTTCGCGTGAACCACGATGCCCGGGCCGCTCCCGGCCGCGACCTCCACGCCGCCGTTCTCTCCCGGGTCGACGTGCAGCACCTCGGGACGGCGGGCGAGCGCGACCTCGCGCACCTCGCACGCGTGCTCGGACCCCGTCTGCCAGCGCTGTTCGCACCAGTCGCGCGACCAGCGCTCGGGCGCCGCGGCCGAGAGAGTCACACCCGCGATCAGCGCCAACCCGATCCCCAACCCACCGACCTTCCACCCCTGGTTCATCGCTTCCTCCCCTTGCTGGGACCCGGTCGCCCGGGAGTCGAAGGCTTGGACGGTCCGGACTGCCCGCGGGTTGGCATTCCCGGTGCCGGGCTGGAGGCGAGGACGTGGAGCTTGAGCACGGTCGTCCAGTTGCGCGTCGTCATGCCGTCGCCGAAGACCTTCCCGAGGGCCTTCTGGACGGGGCTCTCCAGGATCCCTCCCGGACACCACGCGTAGGCCACCCCCGGCCCCGCCGCGAGCCGCTCCTCTCCCCAGTCCAGCCGAGCGAGGGATGCCAGGAGACGCCTCGCGTCGGGGGCGGCGAGAAAGGACACCAGGAGGCGGGAGGGCGGGTCGGCGAGCGCGACCAGCGGATTCTTCGAGACCACGGCCGCGAGCGCACCGGCGCCCAGGGTGATCACGCGCGAGGGGACCCCGAGCGCGCCGACGAGCGCGCGCTCGATCCGCGGACCCGGACTCCCGGACGCGGTCGCCGCGAACACCACATTGCCGCTGTTGAGCAGGGTCCGGACGTCGCGGTATCCGAGATCCTCGAAAAGCGCGCGCAGGTCGAACATCGCGATGCGCTTCGCGCTCCCGACGTTGATGCCGCGCAAGAGGGCGACGTGGATGGCCATGGGATTCCCCCCGCTCAGCCCTGGGGGACCTCGATCATGGCCTCGCGCTCGGGGCCGACCGACACCCAGGACACGCGCACGCCGGCCATGGCCTCGATCGCGCGTACGTAACCCCGGGCCGCCACCGGCAGATCGATGAAGCGCCTGCAATGCTTGGTCGGGGCCCGCCAGCCGTCGAACGATTCGTACACCGGCTTGATCGCCTCGAGCCGGCGGGCGTCGGGCGAGAACACTGCGTCCTCGGCACCCTTGCGGTAGCGCGCGGCGACCTGGATCTCGGGCACGTCGTCGAGCACGTCGAGCTTGGTCACGACCAGCTCGTCGAGGCCGTTGAGCTGGCAGGCGTAGCGCAGCGCGACCGCGTCGAGCCAGCCGCAGCGGCGCGCGCGCCCGGTGACCGCGCCGTATTCGTGGCCGACCTCGCGGATCGTGTCCGCGAGCTCGGACTCGAACTCGGTCGGGAACGGGCCGTGGCCGACGCGCGTGGTGTACGCCTTGGTTACGCCGATCACGCGCGAAATCGCGTGCGGGCCGAGGCCGAGGCCGGTCATCGCCCCGCCCACGGTCGCGCTCGACGAGGTGACGTACGGATACGTGCCGTGGTCGAGGTCGAGCAGAGTGCCCTGCGCGCCCTCGAGCAGCACGCGCTGGCCGCGGCCCACCGCTTCCCACAGCATCGGGCGGACGTCGGCGATGAACGGCTCAAGCTTGCGCCCGAACTCGGCGTACTGAACCGTCACTTCGGCCGCGGGAGGGACCTTTGCCGTCGGACCGAGCAGCCGCTTGAGCCGCTCTGCCGCCCAGCCCACGAGCTCGCCCAGGGCGTCGGGTTCGAGCAGGTCCCCCATGCGCACGCCGAAGCGTCCGGCCTTGTCCTCGTAGGCGGGACCGATGCCGCGGCCGGTCGTGCCGACCGGGCGCAGGCCGTGCTCGGCCTCGCTCTCGATGATCTTGTGGTAGGGCAGGATGACGTGCGCCTCGGGGCTGACGAACAGCCGTCCCTCGAGCCGATGCCCGAGCGCGATCAGGCCGTCCATCTCCTCGAGGAACGCGGCGGGGTCGACCACCACGCCGTTGCCGAGCAGGCAGCGCTTGTCCGGGCGCAGGATGCCCGAGGGCACGAGCCGCAGCACGACGGTGTGGCCGTCGACCACGACGCTGTGGCCGGCGTTCGAGCCGCCCTGGTAGCGCGCCACGACATCGTGCTCGGCGGCGAGCACATCCACGATCTTGCCCTTGCCCTCGTCGCCCCACTGGGCGCCGAGGACCACGCTGCACGGCATGGGTCGTCCTTTCCCCGATGCTGGTTGCGGCTAGACCACTCGCCCGGGCGGGGTCTCGCCCGCCAGGAACGCGCACACCGCGCGGGCCGCGGCCACGGCCGCGCGCTCCTGCGCCTCCGCGGTCGAGCCGCCGAGGTGCGGCGTGAGCACGACATTCGGGCGCGCGAACAGGCGATGCTCGCCGGGAGGCTCGTGCTCGAACACGTCGAGCCCGGCGCCGCCGAGCTTGCCGGCCTCGAGCAGGTCGCACAGCGCGTCCTCGTCGACCAGTCCGCCGCGCGCCGCGTTGATCAAGATCGCGCTCGGCTTCATGCGCGACATGCGCTCGTGGTTCGCGACGTGCCGGGTGGCGGGCAGGAGCGGCGCATGGAGCGACACGATGTCCGCCTGCGTGAAGATCGACTCGAGGTCCACGCGCTCGACCCCGACCAGCTCGCCGCCGGCCGCCGGATCCGGGTCATAGCCGAGCACGCGGCAGCGCAGCGCGACGCCGACGCGCGCGACCTCGCGGCCGACCCAACCCAGGCCGAGCACGCCGAGCGTGCGGCCGGAGACCTCGTGGCCCATCAGCCGGCTCTTCTCCCACTTGCCGGCGTGCGTCGTGGCGTCGGCCTCGGGAATGTGCCGCAGCGCGGCGAAGATCAACCCCCACGTGTGCTCGGCGACCGAGACCGCGTTCGCGCCCGGCGCGTTGTACACGGCAACGCCGTGCAACTGGGCCGCGACGGCGTCGATGTTGTCCACCCCGGCGCCCGCGCGCGCGACCACCTTGAGCGTCTTCGCCCGGGCCAGCACGTCGGCGGTCACCTTGGTCGTGCCGCGAACGAGCAGCGCCTGGCGACCGTGCAGCGCGGCCACCAGCGCGTCGCCGGCGAGGCCGGTCTCGCGCTTGACCTCGAAGCCCGCGGTCAAGAGCACGCGCTCGGCCTCGGCGCCGAGCGGATCGGCGACCAGCGCACGCAACGTCGACGCGGGCGCGGTGGGCGCGTTCGCGCCGCTCATCGCGCGGCCGCCGCGGGGCTCTGGCGCGACCCGGCGAACGCGCGCTGCGCGGCGGTGACACCGGCGCCGGGCTGGACCTCGGCCCCGACCGTGGCGAGCGCGTCCTCGAGCGCGCCGACGACCGCCAGGATGTCGGCCTCGTCGTACGCGCCCATGTGTCCGACGCGGAAGGAGACGCCTTTGAGCCGGTCCTGCCCGTTCGCGATCACCATGCCGTGGCGCTCGCGCATGGCCTTGACGATCGCGCCCGCGTCCACGCCCCGGGGCGAGGTGATCGCGGTCACCGCGTTCGAGGGCTTCTCCGCGAACAGCGTCATGCCCATCGCCTCGGCCGCCGCGCGCGTGGCGCCGGCGTTCGCGGCGTGGCGGGCGATGACGTTCTCGCGGCCCTCCTCGCGCATCATGGCGAGCGCCTCGACGAGCGCGACGATGAGGGCGGTGGGCGGCGTGAACGGCGTCTCGCCCTCGGCCGCCGAGAGCGCGGCCTTGCGCAGGTCGAAGTAGAAGCGCGGCAGGCGCGGTCCGTCCTCGAGCGCGGCCAGCCCGCGCGGCCCGAGCGCGACGAACGCGAGACCGGGCGGCAGCATCATGCCCTTCTGCGAACCCGACACCGCGACGTCGAGGCCCATCGCGTCCATCCGCACGTCGTGCACGCCGAGGCTGGTGACCACGTCGGCGACCGCGAGCGCCCCGTGCTTGCGCGCGATCTGCGCCAGCGCGGCGGCGTCGTGCAGCGCGCCGGTCGAGGTCTCGCTGTGGGTGAAGAACACGACCTTCGCCTTGTCCTTGCGCGCGGCGAGCCTTGCCTCGACCTGCGCGACGTCGGCGACGCGGCCCCAGTCGAACGATAGGACCTCGGGCTCGCAGCCGTACGCCTTGAGGATCTTCGCCCAGCGCTCGCCGAACTTGCCGGCCTCGACCACGAGCGGCCGCGATCCGGGCTCGACCAGGTTGACGACCGCGGCTTCGAGGCCGCCCGAGCCGGAGGCCCCGAGCGTGACCACGGCGCCCTCGGTGCCGAACAGCTCGACCAGCCCGCGGGTGGCCTCGGCGAGGATCTTGCGGAAGCCCTCGGTGCGATGGTGGAGCGCGGGGCGCGCAAGCGCCGCAAGCAGGCGAGCGGGGATCTCGACGGGACCGGGAGTGAACAGGCGCATCTTCAAGGGCGGACCTTCCATGAGGTTCGGAGCGGGTCGTGGGAACGCGCCGCCCTCGCGCTGGATCCGGGGGCGGCAAACGTGCCGCATCCTACCATAGGAATGGGGCCGGCGGCGCGCTTGCGACGCCGCGCGCGGGCGCGTAGCGTGCAGCCATGCCTCGGCTCGGACCCGCGCGATTTCACCTCGGCACGCAGGGCTGGAATTATCCGGCCTGGGTCGGACCGTTCTACCCGCGCGCGGCGCGACCCGCAGACTTCCTGCCGCTCTACGCGCGCATCTTCGACACGGTCGAGATCGACTCGACGTTCTATGCCGTCCCGGCCGCCGCGGCGATCGAGCACTGGGTCCGGCGCGCGCCCGCGGGCTTCCGCTTCGCGCTCAAGTTCCCGCGCTCCGCAACGCATGACGACGGACTCGCCGGCCCGACGACGGTGACGACGCTCGAGCGCTTCACGGAGCGCATCCGCCCGCTCGGCCCCCGCCTCGGCCCGATCCTGATCCAGCTCCCCGCGGAGTTCGGCCCGCGCCGGCGCAAGCGGCTCGAGGAGTTCCTCGATCGCCTGCCGCCGGGCTTTCGCTGGGCCGTCGAGTTTCGGGACCCGGGGTGGTTCGACACCAACATCGTCGAGGCGCTCGCCGCGCGCGGCATCGCGCCCGCGCTCGCCGACAGCCCGTTCGTCCCGCTCGAGCGCGCGCTCGAACTCGCGAGACACATGGGCGAGGGCGCGATGGGCGGACTCGACTTCGCGTACGTGCGCTGGCTGGGCACGCGCGACCTGACGGACTACTCGCGCGTGCAGGTGGATCGCTCGGCCGAGCTCGCGCGCTGGGCCGCGGTGCTCCCGGACCTGCTCGGGCGCGGGATCGACGTGTACGGCTACTTCAACAATCACTACGCCGGGCACTCGCCCGCTTCGGCGCGCGCGTTCATGGAACTGGTGGGCCTGACGCCCAAGGACCCGCGGGACCTGGAGCCGCAGGGCGACTTGTTTTGAGGGGCGGCATGCGAGCCGGAGTGATCCTCATCACTCTGTGGGGCATGCTCGGCGGTCCGGTCTCCTGGGCCAACCCCCCGGACCAGGATGCACTTCTGAGACTCGTGGCCACGTCGTGGAACTCCCCCATTCAGGTGACCGATGAACCGTGGGATCCCGGGACCCACACGGACACTGCGTTCGTCCGCGCCTGGAAGGGTCGGGAAGTCCTTCTGGATTTCCTGTTCGGGGACTACGCGATTCCGGATCCCCTGATCGTTCGATCCGTTCGCACCGGTCAAGTGGTCCTCACGACAGGGGGCCGGTTCTTGCACCATGCCGTGGGAGCTGCGGGACCAGAAACCCTTCTGGTTGCAGACTTCCCGCTCCACCTGGACTCCAATTCCCGTGACGCCGGATTCGAGCTCGACCTGACCGTGGTCCCCCGTCTGCCCCCGGGCGTAGCCGAGGGCGTCCCCGTCGCGCGCCTCCGGGAACCAACGGGCATCCGTGACCGTCCTGCAATCACGATCTCGCAGCCGGAGGCTTCCGTTCCAGAGGGTTACTTCGGGCCATGGGGCAGCATTGGCCTGGCGGTGCACATCAGCGCAATTGGATCCGTCGATTCGGTTCTTGTGGTTCACGGTCTGGGTCCGGCTGCGGATTCCGCGGCAGTACAGGCGGCCCGCACCTGGCGCTTCTGGGGCGCGCGCAAGAATGGGCGGCGCACCAGCTCCGTTCGACTCATGCGCGCCGTCTTCAGCGATCCAGAATCGTCCGGCGGCGTCCAAGGGGAAGCTCGACGCTGATCGACCCTACGTCCATTTCACGGGTTGTTTCGCCTATGGCGATCTGGCAGCAGCTTCGGACAGCATGCCCCTGAGCGTGTTCGCAGACTTGCATCTCGGCGCAAGTCCAAGTCGTTGTCCGATCAGGTGGCCTTCTCATCGAACGCGCCGCGCGGCGCACGAGTCGGGCGCGCTTCGAGCTGGCGCCGCCGCACCCCCGCGACCTACGGCTTGAACTCGTGCCCCTCCAGCCAGCGCGCGCCGTCCTCGCCCTCCTCGCGCTTCCAGATCGGCACCGCTTCCTTGACGCGGTCGATCACGTGGCGGCAGCAGGCGAACGCCTCTTCGCGGTGCGGGCAGGCGACCGCGATCGCGACTGAGACCTCCCCCACGACGAGCCGCCCCACGCGATGCTGCACCGCGATCCGCGCGTCGGGCCAGCGCGCGAGGGCCTCGCTCGCGACCGCCTGGATCTGCTCCGAGGCCAGCCGATCGTACGCGTCGTACTCCAGCGCGAGCACCCGCCGGCCCTCGTCATGATCCCGGACAACACCGAGGAAAGTCGCTATTCCTCCACAACTTGGGGCGCTAACTTCAGAGACCAGGCGAGACATGTCGAGGAGCTCACGCGTGAGTTCGGCGCGCACCACGCCGGGCCCGCCCGCGCCCATCGGGGGCGGCCCCGCGCCCCCGCCGACCGGCGGCAACCAGACCACCTCGGCGCCGTCGGGCAGCACCGCGTCGAGCTCCACGACCTTGCCCTCGACCACGATCGGGATGCGCACGAGCTGGGTCTCGAGTGCGGGCCAACGCGCCGACAGCTCGCGCCAGGCGTCGCGCGCGGTTGCCCCGGCGGGCAGCTCGAGCTCGACCGCCGGCGTCTTCGTGACGTCGCGCAGGTAGGCGAAGAACAGGACGCGCACCTTCAAGGGGAGACCTCGTTCACGCCCGGGCGCGGATACGCCTGCGCGAGGATCTCGACCGGGTGGCGCATCGCCACCGGCAAGCCGCGCTGGCGCGCGCCCCATTCCATCTGCAGCAGGCAGCCCGCGTTGCCGACCGCGATCACCGGCGCGCCCGAGGCCTCGACCGTGTCCATCTTCTGGTCGAGCAACCGTGCCGCCATGTCGGGCTGGACGAGGTTGTAGATGCCGGCCGACCCGCAGCAGCGGTCGGAGTTCGCGAGATCGACCACCGTCGCCCCGGGGAGCGCGTGCAGCAACTCGCGCGGCGCGTTGCGGACCTTTTGCGCATGCGCCAGGTGGCAGGCGTCATGGACCGCGATCGTGCCCTTCACCTCCGCGCGCGCGGGCGGCAGGCCGAGCTCGACCAGCACCTCGGTCACGTCGCGCACCTTGAGCGCGAACGCGCGGGCGCGCGCGGCGGTCTTCTTGTCGTGCACGCCGCCGGCGTCGAACAGGTCGCCGTATTCGCGCAGCGTCGCGCCGCAGCCGGCGACATCGGTGGCGACGAGGTCGAACGGGCCGTCCTCCTCGAACCACGCGAGGTTCGCGAGCGCAAGCGTGCGCGCGGTCTCGCGCCGCCCCGCGTGAGCGTGCAGCGAGCCGCAGCAGCCCTGCGCCAGGGGCACGACGACGGTCGCCCCGGCCTCGCGCAGCAGGTGAACCGCCGCTCGGTCGGTGGCCGGGAACGTGCCCGGCATGAGGCATGTGCGGAACCACGCCACGCGGGCCTTTGGTGCGCCCTCGTAGGGCGGGTACACGCCGGGTCCCATCGGCGCCACGTCCGGGGCGGAGGCGGGCCAGAGCTCGGCGCCGACGCGGGCGAAGCGCGGCAACACGCGGCCGAGCGGCCCGCGCGCGAGCCCGAGCAGGCCGACGCGCGCCGAGGCCCGCACCGCCCCGAGCACGAAGTCGAGCCGCTGCTGGAACGGAAACACGTGCTCGAGCGCGAAGTCGCGCACGCGCTCGCCGATCGCCGGCGGCAGCTCGGTCGCGAGCCGCGCGCGCGTGGTCTCGAGCAGCAGGCCGTAGTGCACCCCGGCGGGGCACGCGGTCTCGCACGCACGGCAATTGAGGCACAGGTCGAAGTGCCGGGACACGTCGCGCGAGGGCTCGAGCCGGCCCTCCTGCAGCGCGCGCATGAGGTAGATGCGGCCGCGCGGCGACTCGGTCTCGAGCCGGGTCTCGCGGTAGGTGGGGCACGCGCTCAGGCACAGGCCGCAGTGCACGCAACTCAGCAGCGTCGCGCGATCCGGTCCGGCCGCGTCGCGCGGCGGGCTGGCGACCGGGGCGCCGGTCATCGTGCAACCCCGCCGGCGTAGATCGGGGGGCCGAGCAGCCCGCCCGGATCGAACGCCTGCTTGAGCCGCGCGTAGAGGGGCCACGGGGTGTCGATGCCGCCCCACGGTGCAACCCCGGGACCGTCGCCCGCGCGCCAGGCCCCCTGCCAGCGCCACCAGCCGCCCGAGCCCTCGACCGCGAGGCAGGCGCGGTGCGCCCAGCGCGCGGCGTCGGCGGCGCCC
>JBDTYW010000050.1:0-9432 GCA_040005445.1 Candidatus Eiseniibacteriota bacterium | reverse complement strand
GCGCCCCGCCGGCAGGGTCCCCAGCACCGTGCTCGATCCCCAGCCCAGCCCCACCTCGTAGGCAGCCGGCCGACCGTTCCACCACAGCGGCCCGGGCCGCACGTTCGGATCGTGGCCGCCCGGCAACGCGAACGTGCGGCACACGAAGTCGCCGCGGATCGACGGGGGGTTCGCGTCCGGCAGCGACAGGCGGGGGCGCGCGGCCGGGAGAGCCGGGCCCTCGAACGGGGCGCCCGTCTGCTCGACCACGGGCCGAACCTCGAACGGGCGCCCCTCGACCGGGGCGCGCAGGGAGTCGAGCACGGGTTCGAACAGGTCGATGATATGCCCGCTCGAGCGATGCCGGTCCGACAGCCATGGCCGCTGGAACAGGAAGTACGGGATCACGTTCGTGATGACCTGCCACCACACGCGCCGGACGTCGAGCCACTCGGTCGCAACCGGCTCGAGCGGAAAGAGTGTGCGATAGCGCGCGGGCCGGCCGGCGAGGTCGTGGTTCGCCGGCCCGGGCGCCGTCACCAGGTGGCCGCCTCCCAGCACCCAGTTCTCGAGCTTGTCGTAGACCGAGGCGTCGAGCATCCCCTTCGAAGTGAGGAACAGCACCTGCAGGTCGGCGAGCGGCCTGGCGAGCAGTTCGCGCAGGTCGACGACCTGCGGGTTGATCCCCGCGCACAAGAGCAGCGCGTGCAGCCCGCCGTTCGCGAGGAAGGCGAGGTAGCGGTGCGGGTCGAGCTGGTCCGTGCCCTTGAAGTAGTCCTCGGCCGCGTAGCGGAAGTTCGGGAAGTACATGCCGAAGCCGACCGCGTCGTGCACCTCCTCCATGTCGAGCAGGTCGGGGCCCCAGCGCTCGAGGAAGCGCGCGACCTCGGCCACCACGCGGTAGCGTGAGGTGACATGTCCATGCTCGTCGAGCGGCGCGCCGAAGTTGTAGGGCTCGCCGGTCGGCTCCCGCCCGTCGTGCATCGTGAACAGGCAGAGCCCGCGCGCGCCGTGGGCGATCGAGGAAAAGATCGTCTGGGCGACGCCCGCATCGCTCACGCGGGCGCGCGGATCGAACCACCCCGTGCCGATTTCGGTCGCGAGCGTCGGGCGCTCGGGCGTGCGGTACGCGGAGAAGACGCCCGGGTAGAGCGACGCCACGAACGGGAAGTCGGCAGTCTCGCGGCCCGACGACGCCTTTGGGTACACGTCGTAGCCGATGAAATCGACCGTCGGCTTGCCGTCCACCTGGTGGAGCGGGCTGTGCTGAATGCCCTGCTCGTTGTGGACCAGCGGCACGGGCACGCCGCAGGCCCGCGCGGTCTCCGCCAGGAAGTGCAGGTAATCGTCGATCCAGGCTTCGAGGAAGCGCTGCCAGTCGTCGATCTGCGGTTGGCGCAGCGGGGGACGCGGCGGCAGGACCTGGGCGAACGACGCGAGGCGCGTGCCCCAGACCTCGTTCATGGCCTCGATCGATCCGTGCTCGCCCTCGAGCCAGCGCCGGAAGCGCGCGATCGTGTCGGGATTGAAGTCGATGCGCCCGACCTGGTTCGCAAACAGGAGGCCGGTCTCGTTGTCGAGCTGGAAGGAGACGACCGGGTCGTTCCAGTAGGGCTTGAGGAACCCACACACCGCTTCGTACCAGGCGCGGACCCGCGCGCGGTAGACGGGCTGGCCGAGGCTGTGGCTCCAGAAGAATTCGCCCTGCTCGCGTCGGCCGTCGCGCCGCACGACCACGGTATCGGGGTAGCGGTCGCCCAGCCAGAGCGGCAGGCCGAGGCCGTCGAACTCGGCGTAGATCAGAGGACCAGGGCGGGCCATGACCGCCAGGCCGACGGACCGGCATTCCTCGAGAAACCGCGCGAGATCGCGGCCCGGGCGGGTCTCGCCGGTGAAGTCGAACCGGCCCTCCTCCGGCTCGTGCCAGACCCACGGCAGGTAGGTGGAGACGGCGTTCATCCCGGCGGCCTTGAGGCGCTCGAGTCCCGGGCGCCACAGTTCGGGGCGAACCCGGAAGTAGTGCAACTCGCCGTCATAGAGGTAGATGCGGCGGCCGTCGAGCGTGAAAGCGCCGTCCCTGGCGCCGAGGCGAGGTGGGGTCATTGGGGCGGAATCGTAGCAGAAACTAGGCCGGAAACCGCGCCTCTACGCCAACCCGTAACCCCGCTCCTTCCTTGACCGTGGGCCGGATTCAGGCTATGGTTTGTCGCAATCATTCTAGTCCCGCATTCCGCAAGCTAGCGCCGAAACCCCGATCCGGGCCACGCGGTACCTCGCATCCCGCATCGTCCTGAAGTCAAACATCCACGTGGTTGGGAGACGAATAATGAGGAAGATTGCTTTTGCGCTGGTTGCATTGGGCTTTGCCTTTACCGCAACGCCCTCCATGGCGGCGAGCTTGGTGTACGACACGTTCACATATTCGAACGGCAACCTGGTTCCGAACGGCGGCTGGGCGAACTACAGCGGTGCGCTGACCGACATCCAGGTCGCCGCCGGCCGTGCCACCGGCACGGGCCCCAACGTGAACGACGACCACATCCTGTTCGCGCCCCAGGCGACGACGGCCAAGACGTATGCGTGCTTCGACGTCATCATCCCGGCGGTTGCGGCCGCCCCCAAGCCCATCTATTTCGCCGAGTTGAAGGACGGGGCTGCCGCGAACCTCGTGTCGCGCGTTTATGTGTTGCCGCTCGCCGGCGGCGGCTGGACGTTCGGCATTTCGCACTCCAGCACCTCGGCCACGGCCGGTGTCACCCCCTGGACGGCGGCGCTGTCGTACGGCGTGGAATACCACCTGGTCATCAACTACGACCCCGTGAACAAGACCTCGACGCTGTGGGTCAACCCTGCCACCGAGTTGAGCCCGAGTGTCAGCAACACGAACGCGGCCATCGCCGCCCTTGCCGTCTCGGGCTTCGGTCTGCGCCAGAGCACCTCGGCGTCGACGCTTCCGGCGTCCCCGGCTTATACGGGTACGGCGGACTGGGGCTTCTCGGTCGATAACCTGGGTGTGGGCTCGAGCTTCGCCGACGCGTGTGAAATCCCGACGCCCGCGTCTCGCGCGACTTGGGGCGGCGTCAAGGCGAGCTACCGCTAGTTCGTACGCTTCCTAGAGCTTCCAGCGACGGGCTCCGCCTCCGGGCGGGGCCCGTCGTGCTTTGCCCGGCAGCCCGCGGACTCTCCGAGCCCGAAGCCGGGCCGCCCGGCTTGCCCTTGAAAAAATGAGGCATGCCGTGCTAAGCTTTCCTCGCTTTCAGTGGTCATAACGAAGCTGGAGCAGCTAGGGCCGGCCCGAACTCCGGGACCGCGCCACCCTTTGCCAGCCCGTCCCGCCGCCCTGACGGATTCGATCTCGCTCCCCACTCCGACCTTTAGGAGATCGCCATGAACAGAGCTACCCGATTCGCGGCCTCGGTCGCCTCGACCGTTGTCGCGCTCGCATTCGTCGCCTCGACCTCGAGCGCCGCGGTGCTCGTCAACGAGCCCTTCACCTATCCCGACGGCAATCTCGTGGGCAACGGCGGCTGGACCGCCCACAGCGCCGCCGGCCTGATGCCGATCCAGGTCGTCTCCGGCGAGGCCGTCCTCGACCAGGGCTCCGGCTCGCGCGAGGACGCAAACGTGTCATTCAGCGTCGGCCAGTCGGCGACCGCGAAGACCTACGTTTGCTTCGACCTGACCGTTCCGCCGTCGATCACCGGCAGCGCGGATTACTTCGCGCACTTCCGCAACTCGGCGACGTTCGTCTACCCGGCCCGGATCTACGTGCGCCCCACCGCGAACACGTGGTCGGTCGCGCTTTCGGCATCGAGCGGCGGCGCCACGCAGTTCTGGCCCAGCGAGCTGAACTACAACCAGAAGTACAAGATCGTCGCGGCGTATGACGCTTCGACCGGCGGCGTCGAGTTGTGGGTCGACCCGGTGAGCGAAGCCAGCCCGAAGATCAGCGAGGTCGTTGCGACCGTCGCGGGCGACGCGGTGAACACCTATGCCCTGCGCCAGGGTGGCGGCAGCGGCGGCATGCAGCACGTCGACAACCTTCGCGTCGGCCAGTCGTTCGCCGAGGCTTGCGACCTCCCGGTCCCGGCCGGCCCGGCGACGTGGGGCGCGATCAAGGCGAGCTACCGCTAGTTCACGATTCTTCGCGGGCAGCATCGAGGGGCCCCGCCTTCGGGCGGGGCCCTTGCGCTTTAGCCTGCGGGCAACGCGATGCCGTGCCCGGGAAAGCAGCTCCGCCGCGTATCGTCCCAGGTCGCGCGCTGCGATCGAGGCGATCGGGCCCGCCCGGCGCGATCCAGCACTCATGAACTTGTCTCGTAGCGATCTCGGAGAATTTGCGGGATGTCTGAACTCTGGCGTTGACAGGCGTAATCGCGCCGCCTAGCATCATTGCCTGCACCCATGGAATGGCACCCAAATCAATTCCTGAATCGGGGGTAAGGAATCATGCGCATTCTAGGATTGACGTTGCTCGCAACGCTGTGGACCGCCACAAGTGGGATCGCCACCACGCGCCTGGTTCCATCGCAATTCAGCACGATTCAGGCCGCGCTGGACGTTTCGGCTTCCGGAGATGTCGTGATCGTGGCCCCGGGCGTCTATACCGAGAATCTCGTGATCGGTCCGCCCCGCAATGGCGTCACCCTTCAAAGCTCCGGCGGAACCGCGGCGACGATCCTCGACGGCAACAACACGTCGAGCGTGATCACGATCAGCAGCGTCGGTGCGGGAACGGTCGTGACCGGATTCACGATCCGCAATGGCGGTGCCGCGAATCTTTCGGGAATGCTGGGCGGAGGCATTCGGATGAACTTCTGCAGCGCGCGGATCGAGGGCAACGTGATTTCCGGCAACCGCGCGGAAGCCGCGGGTGGTGTCTACGTCGATGGTGGCGGGCCCATCCTGCGGGACAACACTTTCCAGGGCAACACGGCGGTCGGCGGATCCGGCGGCGCGATCTACTGTGACCACTTCGCTGCGGCTACCATCGATCGCAACGTGATCGTGAGCAACACCTGCGCGGCGTACGGGGGCGGGATCACGCTATGGGATGGGTCCTATCCCACCATCAGCAACAACACCATCGCGCTCAACTCGGCGAGCCGGGGCGGCGGCATTTTCGTGACGAGGAATTCTCATCCGGAGCTGCGCCGGAACATCATTGCGTCCTCGCCCACGGGCGGCGGCGTTTGGGTCGACGATTTCGAGTCGACGATCCTGTTCGCCTGCGACGACGTCTGGGGCAATGCCCCGAATTATCAAGGAATCGCGGACCCGACGGGCGGATCCGGCAATATCTCGGTCGATCCGCAGTTCTGCGACCCCTCCGGGGCGGACCTGCACCTCGTCACCACGTCCCCGTGCGCCCCCGCGAACTCCCCGGCGACGTGTGATCTCATCGGCGCGCTGGATCCCACCTGCCGGCCGACCGCGAGTATCCCCATGACCTGGGGCCGCCTCAAGTCCGACTACCGCTGACATCGCGTAAGCGTTCGTCCGCCTCGCTCTAGCGCGCGACCCGGGTCGCGCGCCAGCCCACCCACACCAGGAGCACGCCGAACGCGATGCGCAGCGTGGAGGCCGGAAGGTGGCTCGCGAGCGCGGCGGCCCCGACGGCAGCCACCACCGACCCCGCCGCGATCCACGGCACGATCCGGAAGTTCACATGTCCGAGCTTCGAGTGGGTCCACGCTCCGGCGATGGCCGTGGGGATGATCATGAACAGCGAGACGGCCTGCGCCTCATGCTGTTCGATCCCGAACAGGAGCGTGAGGATCGGCACCAGGATCGTCCCGCCGCCGACACCGAGCAAGCCCGACAGCCAGCCCACGAGCGCCCCGGTCCCGACGGCGAGTCCATCCCCAAGCAGGCCCGGCTGCCGAAGCCATGAACCGCTCGGAAGGTGCGTGAGGAACAGACGGAACCCGACGAGTATGAGCATGAAACCGAACACGCGCCGCAGGTTCGCGTTGTCCATCCGCCCGGCAAGACGCGCGCCCAGGGGCGCCGCCACGGTGGCGCCGAGCGCGAGCCAGCCCGCGAGCGCGAGACTAACCGTCCCGGAAACCCGGTAGGTTAGGGCCGCGGCGATCGCGGTGAACACGAGGATCGCCAGCGACGTGCCGTGCGCGTGTTTCTGCGGCAGGCGGTAGTAGCGGACGAGCAGGGGCACCAGCACCACGCCGCCGCCGATCCCGAGCAAGCCGCTCGCGGCTCCTCCGGCGAGACCGATCAGGAGCGCGGTTATCAAGCCTTGCTTTCGGGCTGGGGGAGGCGGGGCTTGCGCGCGACCAGCGTGCAGCGGTCCCCCCTTGTGCCTGTGAGCGCGGTCCACCCCGCGTTGAGCGCATCGAGCCCGGCCACGACCAGGGCCTGCGCACCGCGACGCTTTCCGAGGCTGGGCGGGGTCTTCGCCTGCCGGAGGGATTCGACCTCGAGACCGGCTGCGCGGGAGAGTGCCGCCAGAGTTTTCGGCTCGAATTCCCAGAGGTGATACGGCGGTTCGTGGAGCAGCAGCCGGCGCCCGAGCGCCCCCATCAGCGAAAGGCCCATCTGGCGGGCGAACGAGTGCGTGGCCATCGGGCCTCGCAAGGCGAGCGCACCGCCCGGCGCGAGCACCCGGCCGACTTCCCGTAACGTGGCGGCCGGATCGGGCACGTGCTCGAGCACGTCCCCCAGAAAGACGATGTCGTACGCGGCGTCCGGCAGGGCCGCCTCCTCCAGGCCGCCGAGGAACACCGGTACGCCATGGGACCGCGCATCGGACGCGGCGTCAGCGGAGTACTCGACGCCCTGCACCGTCCAGCCCCGCCCCGCGGCCGCCTCGAGCACCGCGCCCGAAGCGCAGCCGACCTCGAGCAAGCGGCCGGGCTTGCCGTCATGGAGCGATTCGAACCACGCCGCCAGGTGATCTCCGTCGGCCAGCAGCGAGGGGCGCTCCGCGAAATAGTCGCCGACGTGCCCGCAGCGCACGTCGCCCCCGGCGAAGTACTCGCGGGCGTAGAGCCGCCCGAATTCCCCGGGCGCGGGCTGCACCACGAGGCCGCGCAAGCCGCATTGTGCGCACTCGCCTCCGGGGAAGGCGGCGCCGCCGTAACGGTATTCGAACGGGAGGTCGCGAAACGAATTGCCGCCGCAGAGGGGGCAGGCGGCCAGCGCCACTGTGGCGAGCGGCGGGGCGGCGCTTACGGGCGGTTTCTCTCCCGAATCGATGCTCAGATCGCCCCCGCGTCGCGAAACGCTGCGACCGCCTCGTCGTCGTAGCCGAGTTCCGAAAGCACGCGATCCGTGTGCTCGCCCAGCGCGGGCGGCGCACTGCGCGGCACGCCCGGCGTGTCCGAGAGCTTGACCGGCACGCCCACGGTCTTGAACCCGGGAATCGCCGGGTGCGGCAGGTCCACGACCATGCCGCGAGCGATCGTCTGCGGCGCGGCGAGCGCCTCGGGCACGGTGCGCACGCGGCCCGCGGGGACGCCGGCCGCGCGCAGTATCGCGAGCAGCGCGTCGACGTCGTGCGGGCGCGTGAGCTGCGCGAGTTCGTCCTCGAGCTCGGCGCGGTGCGCGAGGCGGGCGGGGTTCGTCGCGAACTCGACGCGCGATGCGAGCGTGCTTGCGCCGAGCGCGGCGCACAGCTTGCCGAACAGCGCATCGTTGCCGGCGCCGATCGTGATCCAGGCGTCCTTACAAGGGAACGTGCCGTAGGGGGTAAGGTTCGGGTGGCGGTTGCCGAGCCGCTCGGGCGGCTCGCCCGCGGCCCAGTAGTTCGCCGTGTAGTACGCGAGCAGGCCGATCTGCCCGTCGAGCAGGGACGCGTCCACGCGCTGGCCCCGGCCGCTCGATCCGCGCGCGACCAGCGCGGCGAGGATTCCCGAGAGGGCCCACATGCCCGCCACGATGTCGGCCTGCGAGACGCCGGCCTTCATCGGCGCGCCCAGCGGGTCGCCGGTGAGCGACATCACGCCGCCCTCGCCCTGGGCGATCAGGTCGTAGCCGGGGCGCGAGGCCTCGGGGCCGGTCACGCCGTAGCCCGAGACGCTGGCGTACACCAGGCGCGGGTTGCGCGCGCGGCATGCCTCCCAGCCGAATCCCAGGCGATCGAGCGTGCCGGGGCGGAAGTTCTCGACCAGGATGTCGGCGCGCTCGATCAGCTTCCAGAGCACCTCCCGCCCGGCCTCGTGCTTGAGGTCGAGCGTGACGCTCTCCTTGTTGCGGTTGACGCTCAGGTAGTAGCAACTGATGCCGCCCCAGAACGGGGGGCCCCAGGCGCGCGTATCGTCGCCCGAGCCCGGTTGCTCGATCTTGACGATCCGCGCGCCGAGATCACCGAGCGTCATCGTGCAGTAGGGGCCCGCGAGGACGCGCGAGAGATCGACGACCAGCAGACCGTCCAAGACCCCCTTTGGCGGCATCAGTAGATGTTGGTCGTGCGCTTCGTGCCGGTGTAGTCGGCGTAGACGGTCTTGAGCTCGGTGTAGAACTCGATCGCCACCGCACCCTGTTCGCGCGTGCCGACGCCCGTGCCCTTCATGCCGCCGAACGGCGCCTGCGCCTCGCCGCCCACGGTCGGCGAGTTGACGTGCACGATGCCGGTCTCGATCAGGTCCACGAAGCGGTACATGCGGTTGACGTCGTTCGTGTAGAGCGACGACGACAGGCCGAAGTCCACGTCGTTCGCGACCTCGACCGCTTCGTCGAAGTCCTTGACGCGGATCACCGACAGCACCGGGCCGAAGATCTCCTCCTTCGCGATGCGCATGGTGTGCTTGACGCCATCGTAGATCGTGGGCTCGACGAACAGGCCGTTCGCGTACGCGCCCGCTTTGAGCTGCTTGCCGCCGGTCACGAGCTTCGCGCCCTCGCCGTTAGCCACGTCGAGGTACGACAGCACGGTCTTGAACTGCCCCGGGTCGACCGACGGCCCCATCGTCACGCCGTCGGCGAGCGGGTCGCCCACCACGACCTTGCCGGCGAGCGCAACGAGCATCTCGACGAACCGGTCGGCCACGCTGTCGACCACGATCGCGCGGCTGGTCGCGGTGCAGCGCTGGCCGGTCGAGCCGAACGCGCCCTGCGACGTGGCGATCGCGGCGAGCTCGAGATCGGCGTCCTCGAGCACGACCAGGGGATTCTTGCCGCCGAGCTCGCACTGCACCTTGAGCAGGCGCTTCGCGCCCTCGGTGTAGACGTGCGTGCCGACCTCGTTCGAGCCGGTGAACGAGATCGCGCGGATCTTCTTGTGGTGGACGAGCTGGTCGCCGACCGCGCTGCCCGAGCCGTAGATCAGGTTCACGACGCCGGGCGGCAGGCCCGCCTCCTCGAGCAACTCGACCACGCGCTGCGCGGTCCAGGGCGTGAGCGTCGCGGGCTTGAACACGATCGTGTTGCCCGCGATCAGTGCGGGCGCCATCTTCCAGCACGGGATCGCGATCGGGAAGTTCCACGGCGTGATGA
>JBDTYW010000049.1:0-9484 GCA_040005445.1 Candidatus Eiseniibacteriota bacterium | reverse complement strand
GATCGGCGAGATGCCGGTCCAACTCCAGGTCAAGCTGCTGCGCGTGCTCGAGCGCATGTCGTTCAAGCGCGTCGGCGGGGTGAAGGACATCACGGTGTCGGTGCGCATCGTCTCGGCCACGAACCAGGACCTCGACCGCCTGGTCGCGGCCGGCGGCTTCCGCGAGGACCTGTACTACCGGCTCAACGTAGTCTCCCTTGTGGTGCCACCGCTGCGCGATCGCACGCCGGACATCCTGCCGCTGGCGAACCACTTCCGAGATCGCTTCAACACCGCGTTCAAGAAGAAGTTTCGCTCGTTCTCCCGCGCCGCAGAGCAGATGCTGATCGAGTATCCCTGGCCCGGAAACGTGCGCGAGCTGCGCAATCTGATGGAGCGCACGGTCCTGCTCGAACGCGGCGAGGAAGTCACGCCCGAGCACCTGCAGCTCGGCTCCGGCCCGCGCGTCCGGCGCGATGCGCAGACGCTCGGCGCCGCGCTCGACGCGATCCTGGGCGCACCCGAGCTCCCGAGCGACGGCATCGAGTTCGAGAAGCTGGTCGAGGAGATCGAGCGCCAGCTCATCCTCAAGGCCTATCACCTGAGCGAGGAGAACCAGAGCAAGACCGCCGAGGCCCTCAACATGAAGCGCGACAAGCTGCGCTACCGCATGAAGCAGTTCGGCATGAAGGACGAGGAGCCGTCGTCGCGTGTCGGCCACGCGTAGGGGGGCCGGGGTCCTGCTCGCGCTGCTGCTCGGCGGGTGCAGCTACTCGCCGAACCCGGCGCTGTTCCCGACCCACCTGCGCACCATCGCCGTGCCCGTGTTCCAGAACCGCACGACCCAGCCCGCGCTCGAAGAGGAGGTCACGACCGCGATCGTGAACCGCTTTATCCGCGACTCCAAGTTGCGGGTCGTGTCCGAGGACCAGGCCGACCTCGTGATCACCGGCGGCGTCAAGGCGTACAGCAACTCGGTGTTCGGCTTCAATGCGCGCGAGCAGGCGCAGGAGTACCAGGTCGCGGTCACGGTCGTGGTCACGGTGCGCGACCGGGTGAAGAACCGCGAGATGTGGAAAGACGACTCGCTCGTGCGCACCGCGAACTACTTCGTCACCGCCTCGCCCGGCCAGGAGCCGCAGACCGAGGCCCAGGGCCGCGCCTCGGCGGTGGACAAGGTCGCCGACGCGATCCTCAACAAGACGGTCGAGACCTGGTGATGGCGACCAAGCGCGCGGTGACCAGGCGCGCCCCCGCAAAGGGCCGCGCCCCGGCCGCCGCGGCGCCCCGCGCGGGCGGGCCCGCCGCCTGCGAGGCCTGGCTCGCCCGCGCCGCCGACTCCCCGGGAACGACCTATCTCTCGGGCAACGACGAATCGCTCAAGGCCGAGATCCTGCACGCGCTCAAGGAGGCCTGGCTCCTCGCCGTGCCCGACTCGCCGCCGTCGGTTTTGAGAGCCGGCGAGGCTGGCCCCTCCGGCGTCCTCGGCGCGGTCCAGGGCGGCTCGCTCTTCACCTCGCGCTCGCTCGTGATCGTGCTCCGGGTGGAGGACTGGGCGCGCTCCTCCTCGATCCCGATCGCGGTCGGCCAGGCGCTCGCGCAGATTCCGCCCGAGAACCTTCTGGTGTTCGTCGAGTCGGCGGGGGACTCCGAGCGCAAGCACCTGAACCCCCTGCGCGCCGCCTGCGCCCGCGTGTTCGCGCTCGACGGCCTGCCGCCGAGCGAGCTCCGGCACTGGGCCGAGCGCCACGCTCGCCGCCAGGGCCTAGCGCTCGAGGCCGACGCCTGGGAGGCGCTGTTCGAGCTGCCGCGCCTCGACACCGGCGAGGTCTTCAACGAGCTCGACAAGCTCGCTGCCTGGGCGGGCGACGGCGGCACCGTCACGCGCGAGCAGGCGCTCGCGCTGGTCCACCCGGCCGGGGGCGCCACGCTCTCGGACCTCGCCGACGCCGTCGCCGAACGCCGCGCCCCGGCCGCGATGGACTGCCTGCTGCGCGCACTCGAGGGCGGGGAATCGCCGGGCTCGATCCTGTTCCAACTGGTCTCGTTGCTGTCGGGGGCGCTGCGCCTCAAGGGCGGCGGGGGCGGCTGGATCCGCGACCGCCGGCGCTCGGCGATCATCGCCCACGCCTGGTCGGGGGAGGAGATCGCGCGCGGGCTCGACCTGCTCTATCGCTGCGAGCGCGCCTGGAAGACCGGACGCGCCCCCGACGACACGCTACTGGTGCGCGCGGTGCAGGGGCTCACCGCCTAACCACCGCATCCGGCAACGGGTCCCTCCGCCCGCTCGCGAGGCTTTTTCCTGCGCTTCCGGGCCCGACCTGCCGATACCATGGCCATGCAATCTGAAATCGACGTCCAGGCCCGCACCCGGGAGCTGTTCGACCAGGCGCAGCAACAGGTGCGCGCGCGCACCGACCGCCTGTTCGCCGGGCTGATGTCGCTCCAGTGGCTGGCCGGCGTCTTCGCCGCGCTGCTCTGGGCGCCCCACGCGGGGGACTCCTCGGCGGCGCCGATCCACACCAACGTGTGGACCGCGTTCTTCCTCGGCGCGCTGATCATCGCGCCGCCGATCGTCCTCGCCCTCACCCGACCCGGCCGCACCTCTACGGGGCATGCGATCGCGGTCGGCCAGATGCTGACCTCGGCCCTCCTCATCCACTTGAGCGGCGGGCACAACGAGACCCACTACCACGTCTTCGTCTCGCTTGCGCTGCTCGCGTTCTACCGCGACCCGCGCGTGCTGCTGACCGCGTCGCTCGTGGTCGTCTCCGATCACGTGCTGCGTGGCATGTTCTGGCCGCAGTCGATCTACGGCGTCGCAGTGGCGGCCCCGTGGCACGCGCTCGAACACTCGCTGTGGGTCGTTTTCGAGGACTCGGTGCTCCTGGTGGCAGTGCTGCACAGCCGTCGTGACATGGAAGCCTCGGCGGAGCAGCGCGCCCAACTTGAGTTCAGCCGGCGCATGATCGAGCAGGAGATGCTCGAGCGCACGCAGAACCTGCGCGAAAACGAGGCCCGCCATCGCCTGCTAACCACGTCGTCCCCGATCGGCATCTTCGAGACCGACGCCCTCGGGCGCTGCGTGTTCACGAATCCGCAGTGGCAGGACACATTCGGCCTCACGTTTGAGGAAAGCCTCGGCGACGGCTGGGGCGCGCCGCTGCACCCGGAAGACCGACAGCAGATCGTCGACGGCTGGCAGGCCTCGACCAGTCGCGCCGAGCCGTACGATCGCGAGTTCCGGGTGGTCACGTCGGCGGGGGAGGAGCGCTGGGTCCACGCGCGGGCGGCCGCGATCCTCGACGCCGCGGAGTCGGTCACCGGCTACGTCGGCACGGTCGAGGACATCACGCGCCAGAAGCGCGACGAGACCGCGCTGGTCAAGGCGCGCGAGAGCGCGCTGTCAGCCGCGCGGCTCAAGTCCGAGTTCCTCGCCAACATGAGCCACGAGATCCGCACGCCGCTCAACGGCGTGATCGGGATGACCGAGCTGGCGCTCGAGACCGACTTGAACCGCGAGCAGCGCGAGTACCTCGAGACCGCGCGCTCGTCCGCCGACGCCCTGCTCACGGTGATCGAGGACATCCTCGACTTCTCGAAGATCGAGGCCGGCAAGCTCGATCTCGATCCGATCCCGACCGACCTGCGTGAGAACGTCGAGACCACGCTGCGCACGCTTGCGTTGCGCGCAGAGAAGAAGGGGCTCGAGCTGGTCTCCCATATTCGTCCCGGGGTGCCCGAGCGCGTGATGCTGGACCCGGGCCGCCTGCGCCAGGTCCTTCTCAACCTGCTCAGCAACGCGCTCAAGTTCACGGCGGAGGGCGAAGTCGTGGTGATGATCGAGACCGAGTCGATCGCCGACGACGCGCTGACGCTCCACTTCTGCGTCTCGGACACCGGGATCGGCATTCCCGCCGACAAGCAGGCGCTGATCTTCGAGTCCTTCACCCAGGCGGACATGTCGACCACGCGCCGCTTCGGCGGGACCGGGCTCGGGCTCGCGATCACCTCGCGCCTGGTGGCGCTCATGGGCGGCCGGGTGTGGGTCGAGAGCGAACCCGAGCGCGGCAGCCGGTTTCACTTCACGGTGCGCGCGGGAGTGCTTCCGGTCGAGGCGACCTCCGAGCCCGGCGCGGCGGCCGACGGCACGCGCGACCTGACGGGCCTGCGCGTGCTGGTGGTGGACGACAACGAGACCAATCGCCGGGTCCTCCTCGAAACCCTGACCTACTGGCAGATGGCACCGAGCACGGCCGAGGACGGCTACGATGCTCTCGCCCAGATGCTGTCCGCGCGCGGCGCCGGCGTGCCGTTCGATCTCGTCCTGCTCGACGGGCGCATGCCCGAGCTAAGCGGGTTCGACGTCGCGCGGCGCATCCGAGAATCGCCCGGGCTCGCCCCGGCCACGCTCATGATGCTGACCTCGAGCGGCCAGACCGGCGACGCCGAGCAATGCCGCGAGCTGGGCATGGCCGGCTACCTGATCAAGCCGGTCGCGCAGGCGGAGCTACTGGCCGCGATCCGCGCGGCGCTCCCGGGAGTTTCGGGGCAGGCCGCCGTCCGCCCGCCGGCGCCCCGGCGCCCCCGGTCGTGGGGTGCGAGCGTCGGCGTCCAGGGCCTGCGCGTGCTCGTGGCCGAGGACAACGCGGTCAACCAGCTCGTCGCCGTCCGCCTGCTCGAGAAGCTCGGTCACACCGCCGTCGTGGCCGAGAACGGGGTGCGCGCGCTCCAGGCACTCGAGCACGGGGCATTCGACCTCGTGCTCATGGACGTCCAGATGCCGGTCATGGGCGGGCTCGAGACCACGGTCGAGATCCGCGCCCGCGAACAGGCCTCGATGCGCGCCGGCGGCCCCGTCGTCCACGTGCCGATCCTCGGGCTGACCGCCCACGCCATGAAGGACGAGCTCGACAAGTGCATCGAGTCGGGCATGGACGCGTTCGTGACCAAGCCGATCAAGGTGCCGGTCCTCGTGGCCGCGATCGAGCGCCTGCTCGCGCCGACCGCGCCGGCGACCCACGCGCCCGCACCCGATCACGCTGAGGACCCGCGCTCGCTGATCGACCTCGAGCAGGCGCGCGAGAACGCCTGTGGCGACCCGGTGCTGCTCGCTGAGATCGCCCGCATCTTCCGCAACGACAGTCCGTCCCAGCTCGCGCAGCTCGCGGCCGGCCTGGCCGAGTCCAATGCCCAGGCCATCGAGCATGCGGCGCACCGCCTGCGCGGGTCGCTGAGTACGCTGGGCGCGGTGCAGGCCGCCGCCGCGGCGAGCCGGGTCGAGGAGTGCGCCGCGGGACGCGATCTAGCCGGGATCGCGGGCCTGGCCGAGGCGTTCGAGCACGAGATCGCCGCCGTCCGCCCGCAGATCGAGGATTTGGAAGGGGAGGGCCGGCTGGCGGCTTAGGCCGAGACGCCGCGACGGATTGTCAAGCCGGAGGGACGGGTAGGTTCGCGGAATACTGCGTACAAAACGTACAAGTTGTACGTTTTGTACGCTCCCTCCCGGAAGACACCACCGCCCCGAGACCCGCTACGGAACCAGCAACAGCTTCTGCACGCTCGCGCCACCCTCGACCTCGAGTCGGACGAAGTAGACACCGCCCGCCAGACGTGCCCCGCGCTCGTCCCGGCCATCGAAGCCCACCTGGTGCGGCCCCGCCGCGAACTCGCCCTCGATCAGCCCGCGCACGCGCTGTCCGCTCGCGCCGTAGACCGCGAGCCGCACCATCCCCGGGCGCGCCAGCGTGAAGGCCAGCTGCGTCGCCCCGCGGAACGGGTTCGGCGCCACCGACAGCCGCAGCCCGCGCGCGTCGTCCGGGCCGCCGCCCGCATTTGTCACCGCCTGGTCGAAGTAGATCGCCCCAGCGTCCGCGCGCGTGCCGTCGGGATCGAGCGGCGAGCCCGCGTAGCCCCCGTCGATCGCCGGGCTGCCCGGGGTCAGGTGGACGTCGGCCGCATTGGCGTCGAGAAATGCGGGCGAGGCATCGAGGTTCTCGAGGATGCCGTCGCTCGGGCTGAACGCGTCGGCCTGCTGCGCGGTCAGGTCCATGGCGGACCCGCTGATGATCAAAATCGCGGCGATGTGGTTCCCGTAGAACACATTGTTGCGGATCACGGTCGCCGGCCCGCCAAGTGCGCAGATGCCGCGCCCGCGGTTGAGCGTCGCCGAGCCGTTCTCGAAGAAGATGTTGCTGCGGATCACGGGCTCGGCGCCGCCCTCGGCGATCAGCCCGTTGGAGTCGCCGCGGCCGACCGTGTTGAACTCGACGAGCGCGTTCGAGGCGGTGAGCTGGATACCATGCGGGTCGCCCGCGGACGCCGGTAGCGCGTCGGTGCTCCGCCACACCACGTCGTGGTGGATCCACGGCGTCGAGCCCGGGGCGGCGTAGATGCCCGAGCCGCGCAGCACGGCCGCGTTGTCGATCACCAGGTTGTGGTCGACCTGTGCGTTGCCCGACTCCACGCGCACGCCGGCGCCGAGCGAGTCGCGCCCGCCCGTGATCGTGAAACCGCTGACCCGCACGTTGACCGCCGCGCAGCGCACGACCGAGGCGGCCTGCGCCGCGTCCAGCACCGACAGCCCCATGCCCGCGCCCTCGAGTACGACGCCCGCCCGGGTGAGGGCGAGCGGGAACGTCTCGCCGTTCGCCGCGGCCGAGTAGGTGCCCGCGGCCACGCGCACGGTGTCGCCGAACAGGGTCAGGTTGAGCGCGTCGGTGATCCGGGCATGGTCCTGGGGCACGCGCAGCACGGTGGCGGAGGCCAGGGAGGCGACGGCGCAGCACACGGCGAGGGCCAGGGCGGTCGAGCGAAG
The DNA here is from genome assembly GCA_040005445.1 of Candidatus Eiseniibacteriota bacterium. Taxonomy (GTDB): domain Bacteria; phylum Eisenbacteria; class RBG-16-71-46; order RBG-16-71-46; family DASYSL01; genus JANPEF01. The sequence continues at coordinate 2,688 of JBDTYW010000049.1, read as the reverse complement.
GCTTTGCATGGGCTTCTCCCAAGGGCGGTGGATGGATCGTCCCTGATTGTACGGGCCGGGACTGCGATGGTGACGCTTTCTCGAAAGGGCGGGGGGAGGAGGGGGGTCTGTGGATTGGTGCGTACGAAACGTACAACTTGTACATTTCGTACGCTGCATTCCGGGAGCAAGCCCCACCACAGCGGCCCAAAAGACCCCGGCTTGCGCCCGCCGCCCGCCAACGCTATGTTTCTGTCCCAAGACAACCTAGACCCAGCCCGAGCCGAACGGAGTCGTCATGCCCGGTCCCGATACGCCCACGCCCGCCCAGAGTCCGCCCGGAGGCACGCCCGGCGGCCCCGGCGCGCCGCGTGGCCGCGACATCTATCCGTTCGACGAGATCGAGCCGCGCTCGCGCAAGCGCTGGGCCGACCTGGAGTTGTTCCGCCAGGACCTCGAGGACAACTCGAAGAAGTTCTACGTCCTTAACATGTTCCCGTACCCCTCGGGCGACCTGCACGCGGGACACGGGCGCAACTACATCATGGGCGACGTGGTCGCGCGGCTGCACATGATGCGCGGGCACCAGGTGCTGGCGCCAATGGGCTTCGACGCGTTCGGGCTGCCCGCCGAGAACGCCGCGATCCAGAACCAGACGCCGCCGGCCGAGTGGACCGAGAGGAACATCGCCCGCATGCGCGCACAGTTCGACGACTGGGGCGTGGGCTTCGACTGGGACCGCGCACTGGCGTCGTGTCGGCCCGACTACTACCGTTGGACGCAGTGGCTGTTCCTCAAGCTCTACGAGAAGGGCCTCGCGTACCGCGGTTCGGCGCCGGTCAACTGGTGCCCGAACGACAAGACCGTGCTGGCGAACGAACAGGTGCTCGACGGCGCGTGCGAGCGCTGCGGCACCCCGGTGATCCTGCGCGAGCTCGAGCAGTGGTTCTTCAAGATCACCGAGTACGCGCAGCAGTTGCTCGATGACCTGGCGCTTCTCGAGGGCTGGCCGGAGAAGGTCCGCACCATGCAGCACAACTGGATCGGCCGCTCCGAGGGCGCGGAAGTCCACTGGCAGGTCGAGGACCCGCCCCACGCGGGCCCGCACGAGCTGGTCACGTTCACCACGCGCATCGACACGATCTACGGGGCCACGTTCGTCGTGCTGCCGCCGGCGCACCCGGCGCTCGCCACACTGGTCACCGACCCGGCGCTGCGCGAGCAGATCGACACGCTCGCCCGGGCGCAGGCGAAGCACCAGGCCGAGCACTCGTTCGCCGAGCCGGTCAAGGAAGGGCTGTTCACCGGGCGCTACCTGCTCCACCCGCTGACCGGTGCGCGCGTGCCGCTATGGGTCGCGAACTACGTGGTGATGGGCTATGGCACGGGCGTCGTCCAGTGCGTGCCGGCGCACGACACACGCGACTACGAGTTCGCGGTCAAGTACGGGCTGGCGATTCCGCAGGTGATCGCGGCGCCGGCGATGCGGGAAACCTGGGACCCGTCCCGCGGCGACAAGCTGAACGACGGCGAGGGCTGGGAGCAGGTCGCCGGCGCGAAGATCTACGTCGGCGACGGCGTGCTGGTCGAGTCGGACAAGTACACCGGCATGCCCTCGGTCGAGGCGCGAGCGCAGATCACCGCCGAGCTCGAGAGCAAGATCGCCGGCCGCTTCCGGGTGCAATTCCGCCTGCGCGACTGGCTGGTGTCGCGCCAGCGCTACTGGGGCGCGCCGATCCCGGTCGTCTACTGCAACAAGGACGGCGTCGTGCCGGTGCCCGAGGACCAGTTGCCGGTGCTGCTGCCGACGGACATCGAGTTCCGCCCGGCGGGGGACTCGCCGCTGACGACCTCGCCCACGTTCCTCGAGACGACCTGCCCGCGCTGCGGCGGACCGGCGCGTCGCGAGACCGACACGCTCGACACATTCGTCGACTCGTCGTGGTACTTCCTGCGCTTCCTGTCCGCGCACGACTCGACGCAGGCGTTCGACTCCGAGGCGGCGGACCGCTGGCTGCCGGTGGACCAGTACATCGGCGGAGTGGAGCACGCGATCCTGCACCTCCTGTACGCGCGCTTCATCACGAAGGTGCTGTTCGACCTCGGGCTGGTGCACTTCCGCGAGCCGTTCAGGCACCTGTTCACCCAGGGCATGATCACCAAGGGCGGCATCAAGATGTCGAAGTCGAAGGGCAACACCATCGCCCCCGACTACCTGATCAAGCGCTACGGCGCCGACACCTGCCGCGTGTACACGCTGTTCATCGGCCCGCCCGAGAAGGACGCCGAGTGGTCCGACGCCGGGGTCGAGGGCGCGTTCCGCTTCCTGAACCGCTACTACCGGATCGTCGAGCCGCGACTGTCCCTGCTGCCTGCTTCGCTGGCCCCGATGCCCGCGCTCGGCGACCGCGCCCTGGCGCTCCACCGCGCGACCCACCATGCGCTGTCGCGGGCGACGATCGACTTCGCCGAGTTCAAGTTCAACACCGGCATCGCGTCGATGATGGAGTTGATCAACGCGATCTCGCTGGACGCGCAGGACGAGCCGGACTCGTTCGTCCCGGGCTCCGACCGCGCGTGGGCGATGGGGGAGGCGCTGCGGCTCTTGACGATCATGCTGGCGCCGGTCGCGCCGCACGTGTGCGAGGAGATCTGGCAGCGTTCCGGGCTATCGAGCGGGGCGGGGGGCACGGTGTTCCGCATGGGCGG
>JBDTYW010000048.1:0-9669 GCA_040005445.1 Candidatus Eiseniibacteriota bacterium | reverse complement strand
CGGATCTTCTCCTCCGCGACCTTCTTCGTCTGGTAGCCCTCCTCGAGCAGCAGGCGCAGCGCCTCCTCCTCGGTCATGTTGCCGGCATGCAGGCCGACGTCGATGATCGCGTTGAGCGCGGCGCGCTGCCAGAACTTGAGCTGGCCCATCTCGTGGCGCGGGTCGGGGTTCAGCCCGGCCTCGAGCATGAGCTGCTCCGAGTACACCGCCCAGCCCTCGGCGAACGCCCCGTTCCAAAGCGCGTTCGGGACGATGCGACCGCCCTGGTTCGCGTGCCAGAGCTGGAGGTAGTGGCCGGGCAGCGCCTCGTGCACGGCGAGGATGCGCAGCTGCCAGAGGTTGTACTCCCGGAGGTAGTCGTCGGTCTGCTCCGCGGTCCACGCATCGGGGATCGGCGTCACGTAGAAGAACGTGGGCAGGTGCGCCTCGAGCACGCCCGGCGGGTCGCAGGACGCTCCCGGCACGCCGCGATTGAACTCGGGCGTGAGCTCGACCCGGAGGTCGACCTTCTCGGGCATGGTGACGAGGTCGTGCGCGCGCAGGAATGCCTCGAGCTCCCCGCAGTATTCCTTGCACCGCGCCAGCAGGTCCTCGGGGGCCGGCTTGTCGGCTGCAAGCTGGGCGAGGGCCTCGCGCACCGAGTTCGCGCCCATTTGCGCGGCGACCTCTTCCATGCGCTTCTTCTGCGCGGCGAGGACGCTGTGCGCCCACTCCGAGAGCCTGGCCGGCGTGAGTCCGGCGACGAGCGCGAGCTCGAGTTTTTCGGCGTAGAGCTCTTCGCCGAGGCGCCAGTCACCCCCGGGCTTGTGGTTGAGCGCCTTGAGGTGCTTCTCGAACGCAACCAGCGCCGTGGTCGCGTCGTCGACCGCCTTGCGGGCCCGCTCGGAAAGCGCGGGCGCCTGGGCGTCGACCTGGGCGAGGAAGGTCTCCTCGAGGAACTGCGACAGGCCGTCGACCTGGAGCAGCCCGACCGCGATGTGCGGCTTGGGCACGCGCACCAGGTTGAGGGTCGCCTGCGCGAAGAACGCCCGGAACTGTTCAATACGCCGGATCGCGTTCTCGTAGCGCGCGGCCGCGGGGGCGAATTCGCGTTTCAACAGGGATGACACGCCCTCTCCCGCCTGACGAATGTAGAAATTCGGGTCATACTGCCAGGGCCGCTCGTCCTCCAGCTCGAATAGCGCCGCGCGGGCGCCGTTGGTCAGGACCTTGAGGTCGAGCCGGTCTGCCGCGTCGAGCCCCTCTTCGGAGACGCCTTCGAGGCGCTCGAGCAGGGATGTCAGGCCGCCGGCGGCCTTGCGCCGGCCGTCCTTGTCGTAGGCTGGGAGCTGGTGATCGAGTCCGTGGTCCCCCACCGCGGTGGCATAGACCGGGTCGGAGGCGAAGAGGTGCTGAATCAGCTCTTTCGCCAGCGAGGCCAGCGCGGGGTTGGTGGGCAGTCCTTGCATGGATATCCTCTTCAGTCGGGGGCGGGGATGGCTCCCGGGGCGGGCAATCGCCCACCGGATCGCCATCACCGGAACGGGCGGATTATCCGGGGGTCGGCCGGGCGGGTCAAGAGAAGGCTGACCGGGCGAGCGCATTCAAATGCGCGTCAAATCTAGGCTTGGGGAGAACTACGATGACCGACGAGAAGTGGGAGGCGATGGTGAGCCAGATCCGGCGCAAGTTTCCCGTGACGGAACACGCCACGAGCGAACCCGACCCGCGCGATCATGGCGTGCGCGAATCCATTGTATTCGAGGGGCCGGCCGGGCCGATGAAACTCGAGCGACTAACCCGACCGCTCGTGCTCGAGAAGAAACCGATCTATTCCCACCGCTCCGGGGGCGGCGTGAACTACGAGTTCATCTACCATCCCACGGAGAAAACCCACCGGGAGACGCTCTTCCGCTGGGAGAGCAACGGCTGGACGGAGATGGACCTGTCCTTCATGACCCGTTAGCCGGGGTCCGAACCCGCGGGCCAGGGGCCAATGCCCGAGGGTTCCGCTGTGGATAAGCGTGCGCAACTTCGGGTCGCGGACAATTAACGTACTGTAAAGCATTGCTTATAAACAACTTACGGCAGTGTGCCGCAAGCGTACGTTATCCACCTCCGGGGTTGCTTTGAGCGGAACGCGGAGTCCCGCCACGAGTTGCCGCGCCGAAGCCCCCCGCGTTTCCGGGGGAGCCGCCGGACTCCTGATTCGGGTTTTCATCCAGCATGGTGCAGCGTCCCGAGAAGCGCACGCCCTCGTCGATCACGATGGCGTGCGATGTCAGGTCCCCGCGCACGCGCGCACCCCGCAGGAGGTCGATCCGCTCCTCCGCCTGGATTCCACCATCGAACACCCCGGCGACCACGGCTTCCCGCACGTGGACGTCCGCGCGCACGTGCCCGTAGGGGCCGACGATGATGCGGTCGCAATTCAGGATGTCCCCCTCGAAATCGCCATCGACGAGGAGCGTCCCCTCGATCATGAGCGTTCCGCGAAAGCTCGAGCCCGCCCCGATGTGGCAGTTGGCGACGATGTCCTCGTCCTCCCCCTCGTCGGCCCGCTCGCGATCCCGGGCGAACGGATTCTTCAGTCCGCCCCTCGATTCCGACCCGTCCATTTCCGTCGCGTCCAGTCCGAGCGCCTTGGCGGCAACGCGCTGGGCGAGCGATCTTCCTCGCGCCGGGTTCTTCGTGTCGTTTGCCATCACAGGACTCCCAGGTTCTCGAGCAGGCGCTCGAGATCGGTCTCGTTGTAGTACTCGATTTCGATTTGTCCGCGCTCCGTGGTTCCGTGCGGCACGATGCGAACCTGGGTGGACAGCTTTCGACGGAGCTCGTTTGTCCATTCCGCATAGGCGCTAGAAACCGCATCCACAGCGGTTTGGGACTCCGTATCACCACCCCGCGTCTTGCGCGAAGAGAGCTTTCGGCGCATCTTGCGTGCGACGAGCGCCTCGGTCTTGCGAACGCTTAGCCCCATGTCGGACACGTAGCGCGCGCTCGCTTCAATCTCTGCGCTCGAAGGCAAGCCGAGCAAGGCTCGCCCGTGACCCGCGGTCAATGTTCCACGTGAAACCATCGTCTGCACCGTCGCCGGGAGGGCGAGCAGTCGAAGCGCGTTGGTGATCGAGGTGCGGTTCTTCCCCACGCGCTCACTCAATCGCTCGTGCGTGTACTGGAGTTCTTCGACCAGGCGCCGATAGCCGAGCGCCTCTTCGATTGCGTTCAGGTCTTCGCGCTGAAGGTTCTCGATCAGGGCGACTTCTAGGATCTCGTCATCGCTGATCGGGCGAACGATCGCCGGAATCGTGGCGAGGCCGATGCGCTGGGAGGCTCGGAAACGGCGCTCGCCCGCAATCAGCTGATAGTGGTCTCCTGCGGGCCGAACGAGAACGGGTTGGAGGACGCCCTGGGATCGAATCGACTCGGCGAGTTCGCCAAGGGCGTCCTCGTCGAACTCGATGCGAGGCTGCTTCGGGTTGGGCACGATGCGTTCGAGCGCGATTTCCTGCACGCGCTCCCGCGTGTCCTCGGGCGGCGACGCCGTATGCGGTTGAGGCGTAGGCCCCGACGGGTCGGTCGCAACAGTTCCATGAGCCACCTCCGCATCGTCCCCGGGGCCCGGGGCGCCCGGAATCAACGCCCCCAATCCGCGGCCTAGCGCCTTCCTAGTCATGGAGAATCACCTCCTGCGCAAGAGCGCGGTAACTGTCTGCACCAGAAGAAGTTCCGTCATAGTGAATGATCGGTTTTCCGAAGCTGGGGGCCTCGCTCAGGCGCACGTTTCGCGGGATCACGGTTCGGTACACTCGATCCGAGAAGAACTTCCGAGCCTCGTCAGCGACCTGCTGCGACAGGTTGAGCCGCGAGTCGAACATCGTCAGGAGCACGCCCTCGATACGGAGGCCCGGGTTCAGGTTCTCCTGCACGAGTTGAATCGTGCGCACGAGCTGGGTCAGCCCTTCGAGGGCGTAGTACTCGCACTGGAGGGGAATCAGCACCGAGTCCGCCGCCGTCAATGTGTTGACGGTCAGGAGCCCAAGGGAGGGCGGGCAATCCACGAAGATGTAGTCGTAGACGTCGCGTACCGGCTGCAACGCGTGCCGGAATCGCGTTTCGCGGGCCATAACGCCCACGAGCTCGACTTCGGCCCCGCTGAGCTTTTGGCCCGAGGGAAGGACGTCCAGGTTCGGAAGGACCTCTCGCTGAATGGCCTCCTCGATGGGCAGGCTGTTCACCAGCACTTCATAGAGCGTGGGTTGGGATTCGTCGACGCTCACGCCCAAGCCGCTGGCCGCGTTGCCCTGTGGGTCGATATCGACCAGCAGGATTCGCTTCCCCTCTTCAGCGGCACAAGCGCTTAAGTTGATTGCGGTTGTCGTCTTTCCTACGCCACCTTTTTGGCTGGCGACGGCGATCACTTTACCCATTGACCTTGAACTTCCTTGCAGGGGCCAGGGTGATCTCTCGGGAAGCGGGCAGCCGGGCTCAGGGTACTCAGAGGCTTACGAGCGGTCAACGAGCATCTGAAAATCATCAAAAATCAATGGGTTACGCCACATAATCGAACGTCATCCCCGAATGTTTCACGTGAAACATTCGTCGGGTGGGCGAAAGCCGTGCGATTGAGACTGAAAGAGGCCCAATGTTCCACGTGGAACAATCGGGCCCCAAGAGCGCCATGGGTACTGCCTAATGGGCGGGGAGCCGACGGAAGACGACGAAGTGCAGGTGCCGATCCGGGACCGGAACGGTCTCTACGTGCTCCCAATTTCGATCTCCCGACTTGGCCCAGCCCTCGAGCTCCTCCGGATGGGAGCTCCCCTTGAAGAGCAGCGCATGTCCACCGGGGCGAATGATTGGAGCAAGCCAAGGGAGAACTTCCCCGATGAGGGCTACCGCGCGCGCCGTTGCCGCGTCGAAGGGTCCGGCCCCGTGTTCGGCGAGTCGTTCGGCGCGACCGATGATGACCGTGGCCTTGGGAAGGTCCAGGCCATCCACGACGCGCTGCAGGAACAGCCCCTTCCGGCGGCGGGATTCTACGACGGTTACCGCGAGCTCCGGGCGGGCAATCTGGATTGGAAGCGCGGGGAAGCCCGCACCGCTTCCGACATCGACGAGACTCGTCGGCCCGAGTCGATCGAGCAGGGGCAGCACGGCGAGGGACTCGACCACATGGCGGCTCGCCAATCTCCCCAGGTCGCTCTGGGCCACCAGGTTGCTGTCCTGGGTCCAATGCAGGAGATCTTCAAGATAGGCCTCGAGATAGGCGAGCATGGGTCCGGCGGCTTCGGGGCTCTGGGCGTATTCGGACGCCAGTTTTCTCAGGACGGATCGCTCTCCGGGGGAGAGCTGGCGGACGACATCCGCGCTCGCAGCGCGCCCGGCGGCGTCCTTCGACTGTTTGGATGGAGTGGTTCGCATGTCCGCAGGATAACCCGCGCATGCCCGGCGGTGCGCTCCAAAGATCCTGCGCCGGCTACGCCGGAGTGGGGATGGTGGCGCCCTTGAGATGGATCAGCAGCACCGCGACATCCGCCGGGGAGACCCCGGCCATGCGGCCGGCCTGGCCGACAGTCAGCGGGCGCACCTCCAGCAGTTTTTCCCGCGCCTCGCGGGAGAGGCCTTGGAGGTTCCGGTCCCAGAGGCTGGCAGGGAGGATCGCGGTTTCCATCCCGGCGAGGCGGGCCACGAGCCGATGCTGTCGCTCGAGGTAGCCGGCATATCGGGTCCTCACCTCGAGCATTTCGCCTTCCACCGGATCGAGGACGGCGAGCCCATGAGCGCGCAGGGCTTCGTACGAGCCCCCCGCATGTGTGAGCACGTGCTCGAGCGCGTGCATCCCGGCCGGGAGGTCCTCCCCAGAGCCGATCGTGGCTGCGAGCGCCGCTCGACGGTCGCTCGGGATTCGCGTGGTAGCCAGTCTCCGAGCCTCAACGCCAAGGCGTGAAACCTTTCCAACTACTTGCTGCACTTGTGTTTGTGAAATCAAGCCAAACTGTTTTCCATAGTGGGAGAGACGCTCATCTGCATTGTCATGGCGCAACAGCATGCGGTACTCGGCCTGGGATGTGAACAGCCGGTACGGCTCCTCTGTCCCGCGGGTCACCAGGTCGTCCACCATGACGGCGAGGTAGGCCTCGTCCCGGCGAGGGAGAAACGCCGCCTCCCCCTGGACTGCCAGGGCGGCATTGATCCCGGCCACGAGGCCCTGGGCGGCCGCCTCCTCGTAGCCGGAGGTCCCGTTGATCTGTCCGGCCAGGTGGAGACCCTCGACGGTCCGGACCTCGAGACCCGAGGTCAGCTGCGTCGGGATCACGAAATCGTACTCGACGGCATAGCCGGGACGGAGCATCTCGGCGTCCTCCAGGCCGGGCACGGTCGCAATCGCCGCTCGCTGCACCTCCTCCGGAAGGCTGGTGGAGAATCCGTTGACGTAGATCTCGACCGCCGTCAGGCCCTCGGGCTCGAGGTGCAACAGGTGCTGGGGCTTGTCCGCGAAGCGCACGACCTTGTCCTCGACCGAGGGGCAGTAGCGGGGGCCGATGCCCTGGATTTGGCCGCTGTACATCGGCGATCGGTGCAGGTTCTCGCGGATGAAGCGGTGCGTGGCCTCGGTCGTGTGGGTGAGGTGGCAGACCGCACGATTCGCCACCGGGATCCCGCCCCAGTGCGAAAACGGCAGCGGTGGATCGTCGCCGTGCTGCACGGCGAGCGTATCCCACGCGATGGAATCGCGATGAAGCCGGGGGGGCGTCCCGGTCTTGAGTCGTCCGAGGCGGAGTCCCGCGCGCACGAGGGCGGGCGACAGCCCGGCGCTCGCGCGTTCGCCGCGGCGTCCCCCGGCGACCTGGCGCGTGCCGCAGTGCATGATGCCGTTCATGAACGTTCCAGGCGTGACCACGACGCGCGGGGCATGAAGCTCCCGCCCGTCCTCGAGCACGACGCCTTGCATCCTCCCGCGTCGCTCGAGCGCTCCGGCCTCGGAGAACCGCGGTTCGTCGAACACCAGGTCGTCGACCATGGCCTCGATCAGGACGAGGCGGGGTTCTGCCCGCAGCTCGGCGGCCATCGCAGCCGGATAGAGATCGCGATCGGCCTGCGCTCGCGGCGACCAGACCGCGGGGCCGCGCCCCTTGTTGAGCATGCGGAACTGGATTCCGGCGCGATCGATCACCCGCCCCATCACCCCGCCGAGCGCATCGATCTCGCGCACGAGATGTCCCTTCGCGAGGCCGCCAACCGCCGGGTTGCAGGACAGGCGCGCGGTCGCGTCGACCGATCCCGTGACCAGCGCGGCCGAGAGGCCCATGCGCGCGGCGGCCAGCGCCGCCTCGCAACCGGCGTGTCCGCCGCCGACCACGATCACGTCGAAACGACTGCGGATTGCTTCCACGGGGGCCTCGTTCACTTGCCGATGCAGAAGCGCGCGAAGATGCGCGCCAGGAGGTCGGGCGCGACCGCTTCGCCGGTGATCTCGCCGAGCGCGGCGAGCGCGACGCGAATCTCGCCCGCGACGATCTCGCCGGGTGCGGAGGCGGCCGCGCCGTGCGCCTCGTCGATCGCGATCCGGGCGCGCCGCAGCGCGTCGATGTGGCGCACGTTCGTGACCAGCGCGGCGGAGGGGTCCCCTTCGCTGCAGGAGGCCAGCGCCGCGGCCAGTGCCTCGCGCAGTTGCGGTACGCCCTCGCCGGTGAGCGCGGACACCTCGATGCACGTCGCGCCCGCCTGCGCTGTTGGAAGGACCATCGCGCGCGGCAGGTCACGCTTGTTGAGCGCGACCACGAAGGGGCGATCCCCGATCAACGCCCGCGCGCCCGCGTCCGCAGCGCTCCATGCCTCCGAGGCATCGAGCACGAGCAACGCCGCGTCGGCACCCTCGACTTCCACACGCGTGCGCGCGATGCCGAGTTGCTCGACGAGTTGTCCGGTGTCGGGTTCGCGCAGCCCCGCGGTGTCGACCAGGCGCACCGGGATCCCGCCGACGTCGAGACGCTCGCTCACCGCGTCCCGCGTCGTCCCCGCGACTGCGGCCACGAGCGCGCGCGACTCCCCGAGTAGCGCGTTGAAGAGCGACGACTTGCCCACGTTCGGTCGGCCGACCAGTGCGAGGCGCGCGCCTTCGCGCGCGCGACGGCCAAGGTCCGCGCCTCGGAGGAGTTGATGCAGAGCCTCTGACGCGCGCGCGAGACCGTCGCCGATGTGCTTGGGCAGCGCGCTTTCCCCGACATCCTCGGCAAAATCCACACGCGCCTCAACCTCCGCGAGCAGGTCGCGCAACGGTTCGGCGACGTTCGACAATCCGGTCGAGAGTGCCCCCGCGACCTGGCGGGCGGCGAGCCGGTGAGCGAGTTCGCTCTCGGCGTGGATCACGTCCGCGACCGCCTCCGCGCGCGCGAGGTCGATGCGACCATTGAGGAAAGCGCGCTCCGTGAACTCGCCGGCTCGCGCCGCGCGGGCGCCGGCGGCGAGCAGGGCCGCGAGCAGGCGGGGCGCGGACCAGTCACCGCCGTGGCACGTGAATTCCACCATGGTCTCGCCGGTGTACGAAGCCGGGGCAAGGAGGACGACGGCGACCAGTTCGTCGATGGTCTCGCCCGATGCGTCGTGCGCCGAGCCATGGCGCAGCGTGCGCGCGGGGGTTTCGGCGAGCGGGTCCGTGGCGGTGCCCCACGCTCGGAACACGCGATCCGCGATCGCGACCGCGTCGGCCCCGGAGAGCCGAACGATCGCGAGCGCGGAGCGCCCCGGGGGCGTGGAGATGGCGGCGATGGTGTCGTTCATGGGAGCGCCGGTCGGCGCTTCCGCGACGACCGGCCTGCCTTGGATCAGCCCTTGAGCGCCGGGCGGATGGTGATGCGTTTGAGCACCCCGTCGCCGAAGGATTCGGTGGTCACGCTGCCATCTGCGGTGAGCGCGCGATGGACCACGCGGCGTTCCTCGGGCGAGAGCGGCTCGGTCGTGGCTTCGTCACCGCTGGCGATCGCCTCAGCCGCGAGCGCGCGCGCCCGATCGAGCAGCGATCCCTTGCGCTCGGCCCAGTAGCCGTTGACGTCCACCAGGAGGTGGGCGCCCGGCCCGCGCCGCGGGTTCACCAGGCGCGAGAGCACATGCTGGATCGAGAGTCGCGTATCGCCGCGGCGTCCCGTGAGCAGCGCATCGTCGGCGTCGCTCGTCAGGCTGACGGTGATCTCGTCCTCCTCGTGCGCGACGGCGATGCGAGCCTCGAAGCCCAGCCGCTCGATCAGCCACTCGGCCTCGCTGCGGACCTTCGCGAGGAAGGCCTCGTCGACGTCGAAGCGCTCGCCGGGATCGCGCGGCGCGTACGCGCGGCGCGGACGCTCAGGCCGGTCTCCGCGCGCCGGGCGCTCGCGCCGCTCCGAGCGTTCGGGACGTCCGCCGCGGGCTCCGCGATCCGGGCGATCCTGCCGGGCGGGACCGTGATCGATCTCTTCGTCCTCCGAGTAGGCGGGGCGCTCGGCCCGGGGGGGCGGCGGTGGCGGCGGTGGCGGAGCGAACTCGGGGCGCCAGGTCGCGCGCACGCGGAACTGTCGAACCGCGCCGCCCATGAGGCCGGCCGGGCCGCCCTCTTCGAGCTTCTTGAGCGTGACCTGGTTGGGTCGGGCGCCCAGCGTGTTCAGGGCTTCCAGTACGGCCTCTTCGAGCGTGTTCCCCGATCCGATGGCGCTG
>JBDTYW010000047.1:0-9676 GCA_040005445.1 Candidatus Eiseniibacteriota bacterium | reverse complement strand
GCGCCTCGCGCTCGACGCCGTCGACCACCGAGGTCAGCCTCTTGAACGCCTCCTGGTATGCCGCCATCGCCGCCTCGGGCCACGCCATGTAATAGAGCTTCGATACCGTGTGCGGCGCAAAGTCGCCGGTGCTAGTGAAGGCCGGGTCGGCGGCGGCGACCGTCGCAGCGGTCGCGAGCTGGCAGATCGCCACGTGATCGGGATGCCCGTACCCCCCGTCCTGCGCGAACGTGATCACCACGTGCGGGCGAATCCGCCGCATGTGGGCGGCGATCTTCGCGATCGCCTCGCGCGCGTCGACCGCGTCGAGCTGCCCGTCGACGTAGCCGAGCAGGTTCACCTCGCGCAGCCCGAGCACCCTGGCCGCTGCGTGCAGCTCGGTCTCGCGGATCTCCGCGAGCTTCTCGCGACCGGGATGTCCCGGCTCGCCAAGCCGGTGCTCCTTGTAGCGCCCGCTCTGCCCGTGGGTCGCGGTGACGAGGTAGGTCTCGACGCCCTCGGCGGCGTAACGCGCGAGCGTGCCGCCGTTGCCGAGCGTCTCGTCGTCGGGGTGCGCCATGACGGCGAGCAGGCGAAGCGGAGTCGTCCCGGGCAAGCCTGCCCCCCGCGCACGCGCGGGGGAGCAAGCCTACCGCGCGCGAAGAATGTAAGTGCCGCCCCCGACGACGGAGCCGTGTCGGCGGGCCAGGATCGTAAAACGCGCTGCGGTGTTGCGGGGCAGGGCGCGCCGCGTATCGTAGCTCAGACCGAGCTTCCGCGACGAGTGCGGAGGCAGGAGAATGCCCCGGACCGCGGCGCTGTCGCGCTCGACGACGTACCACGCCCCCCGATCCGCCCCCATCCGGCTCGCCCGTCTCTCCTCGCTCGCGGTGAGGACCGCGGGAACCCGCACGATCCCCTCGAGCCGCGCGCCAAGGGCGGGCGGCAGGAGCAACGCGAGGCGTGCTCCCACGGGCAGCGTGCCGCGCGAGACCTCGACGTCCACGGTACTCGAGTCGTCCCCCGAGTTGGTGATCGGGATGTCCTCATCGCCCGCGACCGTGGCGGCTCCCTCCACGCCGTCTGCGATGTGCAGGTTGCGCAAGCCGATCTGGTGATTGGTCTTCACAAACACGTCCGGATCGAGTTCCCCCGCGGCGCGCGCCGGAGTCGGATCGTCGGGCGAATCGACGAACGCCAGGATGCAGGAGTGGTTCGCCGCCCAGCTCGGCACGTCCCACCGGAACGTCAGCACGCGCGATTCCTCCGGTCGTAGATCGCCCACTTCGATGCACACCGGATCGAACGTGTGCCACGGCGCCGAAGCGGGCAAGGCCTGGCATCCGCCCGAGGGCGGGAACACGGCGCTCCAGAAGTTGGTCGGCAGGGACGGCAACCCCAACGTCGCGTCGCCCCAGAGCGCCATCACACGAATGCCGGACGCGCTCTCGTACCCCCGGTTCGTGACCTGCACGTAGACCGTGTCGCTGTCCCCGCGGCGCGCCTGCGCATCGATGTTCGTGCCGGCGATGCAATCGCTCGCTTCGGTCGGACAGGTCTCGATCGCGACGCCGTCCGCCCAGGCGAGTTCATTCTCCGGCCTGGCCGGGTCCATGCGGTGCAGCCGGATGTCCGGGGACGACCACCAGTTCAGCGATTCGCCGGAACGGTTGTCGGAGCGGTAGAACGAGTGTCCCAGCGCATCGGGCACGCGCAACGCGTCGACGATCGGATGCTCCGGGTCCGGGATCCCGTTCGGGGACGGGGTGAATCCGACGTCGAAGACATTATCGCGCACGCTCAGAACGACCGGCGGGCACGAGAGCACGCCCAACTCGAGCGTGTAGGCGCCGTACCCCATCGTGCCCGCGAGCAAGCGGTACGGCCCCTGGGCCAACGCGAGCGACGTGACGTCGACACCGAAGGGCAGTCCGTCGCTCATCGGTTCGTAGGTCGCGGACAACGGGCTGGCGGTCCCGATCTTCACCCGGAACACGCCCACGGCGCTCGAGAGGTAGAGCAGGTCGCGATCGCGTGGATCGATCACGATGCCCGTGGCGGGCGCGGCGAAGACGTCGGCCGCGCCCGGACCGTCGAGCCGCTCCCACGTGTCTCCCTGGTTGCTGGTCACCAGGACGAGACCCGCGCCCCCGGCGTCGCCGCCGAGCGCCACGTAGGCGCGGTCCGGGTTGTTCGAATCGACGGCGATCGCGTTGGGGCTCAGTTCCGGCAATCCGAGGTCGCTCAGCAACCGGGTCGTGCCGCCGCCCTTCGTGGTCCACAGGCCGGCGTGCGAAGCACCGGCCCTACCCCGGAATCCCACGTAGTACGTGGTGAAGTCCGAGGACGGCGCGATGGCGATCGCGCTCACGGTGTCCATCGCCGTCGGCGTCGAGAATCCCCCGAGCCAATCCCAGTCCAGGCCATTCGTGGTCCGCAGCAGTTTCTGCGCGCTCGATCCGGGGCAGGCGGCGGCAAGCGCCCGGCCGCGCTCCCCCGTGCCCGCGACCGGAGCGGTGACGATCGGCGGGTAGAGTTGCCCCGGAGCGGAATACGAAAGCGTCGTGCCGCCCCCGGAGGTTCCGGGGATCGGGTTGGGCACCGCGTCCACGTGGGTTTGGGAGCAGTTCGGGGTCACGCACGCGAAGTAAAACGTGCTCGAGGGTCCGGGCTCGATCGCAACGTCGGATCCGTCGCAGTTGCGGTTCGTCGAATACCACGTGCGGTTGCCGAACGTCAGGGCGCTGCCGTTGTCCTGCCCTCCGCCGGCAAAGGCTCCGGCCGCCTCCTGCTGCACGCCGACGCGGTAGAACTGAGTTGCGATCATGCCGTGGGAGCGATCCTCCCAGTGGTAGATCGGGCGGGACAGGTCGCTGCTCTGGTCGATTCCACCGTCGTTTCCCACGAGCACGATGTCGGGGTTCCCAGGAACGAAGGCGATCGCATGCACGTCGTCGTGCACCGGGGCGTCGAGATAATGGAGATCGTTGCCCGTCGAGAGCGCGGCCCATGCGGGCTTCGCGAGGCTGGCGTCCAGGGTCCTGCAGAGCTTGACTCCGCCCACGTAGACGAGATTCTCGTCGGTCGGATCGACCTCGATCGCGCAGTTGTAGTCGGTGTACGAATCGGAGTCGTCGAGGGACACCGAGGTCGAACTCGGGGTGCGATCCTTCCACGAGCCTCCCGACTCACGGCGGAATACGCCGAGCAGCCGGCGATTCACGCCGGCCACCTTGGCATAGAGGACGTTGCGATTGCTTGGCGCGAGCGCGAGCGCGATCCAGGCGGAGTTCGAGGGGAACCCCGACGCCAGCCGCTCCCAGGCATTGGGCGTGGTCGCGCCCGGGAATCGGTAGACGCCGGGTGGGAACGCCGCCACATCCGCCCGGTAGACCGCGGCATAGACGAGCGGCGGACTCGTGGAGAAGTCGACCGCGACGTCGCTCACCGGCGCGTTCATGCCGGCGAACAGGCTCCACGTCCAGTCCGTGCCGCCCCACGCGCCGTGGACCACGCCCGCGCTCGTGGCCGCAAAGACCTCCGGGTGGAGTCCCGGGCCGACACGAATGCGGGAGACGAACTGGCGTTCGAGCAGCGCCGGACCGATCCGCGTCCACGACCCGGGATCTCCAGCGGCCGAGGAGACGAACAGCCCGTACTGGGTCCCTCCGTAGGAAACCTCCTGCAGATTCGGATCCCCGCGTCCGGCGAACACCAGGTTGTCGTTCTCCGGGGCGACCGCGATCGCGCCCATGCAGATCGCGCCCAGGTCGTCGGACACGCGCTGCCAGCTCCTGGCGCCGTCGAGCGAGCGCCACAACCCACCCACCGTGCTCGCAAGGATGTGCGACGGATTCGCCGGCGAGATCGCCAGCCCGGTCACCCGCCCATTGAGATTGGACGGACCCGCGCTGTGCCAGAGGCAGGGCGGGCCGACCTTGAGCCGCAAGCCCTCGAACATCAGCGTGGCGAGCGGCCCGATCGGATACCGTCCCAGCGACCCGAACAGGCCACGCAATCGCTGCACGGCGCGCTCCACCGCCGCCGGGTCGATCGCGAGCCGTGGATAGGCGCGCGGCGCCAGGTAGTAGAAGCGTCGCGCCTGCTCGGAGCGTTCCGCCTCGTCCGGCTTGCTTCCCTTCGTGGAGTTGCGCCCGGGCACCGGACCGGGACGCGCAGGAGGCGGCTCCGCGCTCGCGATGGCCGCGCCAAGCCCGACCAGCACGGCCGCCATCCCGAGCGACCGTCGGGCCGCTGCCTTCCCCCTCACGCGCCCCGGGGAGCCCATCGTCAGCGCTTCCGCTTCGGGCCGCGGGGGCGCGTCGCCTTCTTCTTTGCGGCCTTCTTTTTCCGGCCCCGCTTCGCGTTGCCTCCCGAGCCGGATCCGGCGTTTGGCGGCGGACCCGGATCGTCGATGTCGACCTGGGGATCGATCGTGATCGGAAGGCCACCGTCCTTGGGGGTGATCACGATCGTGTACGGATAGCTGCCGGGAGAAGAAGTCGTGGGATCCCCCGACGGCAGGTCCGTGTCGTCCGGGGCCTGCATCTGCTGCGCGGCGAACGGCGAGGTGATCTTGAAAAGAATGTCGAGTCGCCCCCCCTTGCAGTGCCACACCACGCCGTGGCTTTTCAGCAAGATCTTGGTGCGGACTGGACTTACGGTGAGCTTGTTGTTGCGGACATCGATCGTGACGGGCTTGGCATTGGACGGCATGTGTCCTCCATCATGGATTCGCTTCCGGGGCGCGCACTGCGCCCCGGGACGTCTCGGCCTCGTTCAGAAGCCGCCGGGTTTCGGGATCCTCCCGCAGGGATGCGAGCTCGGGATCCCCTGCGAGCTCGATGAGTCCGTAACCTCCTCCGAGCGCCCCGGCAAGGCACCCGAGCGCCGCGGCACGATTGCCCGCCAGGTGGTGGACGGTGACGCCGCGTGCCAAAACGTCGACATTGCCCGGGGAGAGGCTCGTCGCGCGGCCGATCGACGCGATCGACTCGGACGTGCTGCCGCGCTTCGCGAGCCACAGGGCGAGCCGCGACCAGGCTTGGGCATCCTTCGGATTGAGCCGGACCTGCTCCCGCACGAGCGCGATGGCACGGTCGAACGAGGCCCGAGAATCGCCCTCCCACCCGACGGTCCAACGTTGCGCGTCGGCCAGGTTGCCCCAGGCCCGCGCATCGTGGGGGGTCAGGGCTACGGCGCGCTCGAACATGGCGACGGCCTCCGGGCGCTGTCCCAGGAAGAACTTCACCGTGCCGGCTCCAAAGCAGGAAGTGGCGGTGGGAGTGATCGCCAGCGCACCTTCGTAGGCGGCAAGCGAGTCGTCGAGTCGGCCGAGCTGAAAGTAGGCGGCCCCGAGGTTGCTCCGCGCGACTGCGTTGTCGCTCGAGAGCTCGACGACGCGCTCCCAGAGTTCGATCGCCTGCAGGTACTGGCCATGGCGGTAGTGCAGTGTCGCGAGCGCGTGATGGCCCGCCCAGTGATCCGGCCGAAGTGCGATCGCCGATTGCGCCGCCTTCACGGCCGCATCGAACTGCCCGAGCGCCTCGCGCGCCCGCGACAGGAACAGCAGGGCCTCGGGCTCGTCCCTGCGCAAGTCCAGCGACTGCTCCAGGGCCGCGGCCGCCTCCTCGTAGCGACCGGCCTTGAGATGGAGTCGCCCGAGGATGACGAGCACCTCCGGCGAGTGCGGCGCGAGTTGTAATGCCAGCCGGCAGGAGGCTTCGGCCTTTTTCCTCAACTGGGGATCGAAAGTCAGCTGATAGCGCATGAGGTACGCGCGCCCGAGCGCGGCGTGCACGAGCGCCGTGTCCCCTTCCGCGGCCAGCAATTCCTCGAGCAGCCGGATCCCACCGTCGACCATCGCCTCCACGTCCGAACGCTGCAGATAGCCGAGCGCGCGGAGATATTTCTCGTGCGCCCCGGCAGCCTGCAACTCCCCGATGCGGCGCGTCCGCCGGGCGAGGTCCACCTTGAGCGCGCCCACCACGCTGGCGACGAGCGCGTCTTCGAGCGCGAACAGGTCGTCGGCGCGCCCGTGGATCGTGTCACCCGCGATCACGGATCCGTCTTTCACGCGGACCAGCGAGTAGCTGACGCGCAGGTCGGCGTCGGCCCGCCGGACCGTCCCGCGCAGCACGACGCCGGCGCCGAGTTGCGCGGCGCGCTGCTCCAGTTCCCGCTCGAAGTCCTCCGCGTGCATCGCGGGAGTCGGGGCGATGATGCGCAACTGGGAAACATTCCCGAGCGCCACGCTCAACGCCTCGGCGACGCCGTGGGCAAATGGCGCGTCGGTCGGAGCCTGGAACGGCAGGATCAGGATGCACTTTCGCGATGCCGCCGCCGACCGGGGCGCCTTGGGAGCGCCTGCGCCCGCGGGCGGCCGCGGGACGCGCCGGGTCACGGCGGTACCGTTCGTGGCGGCCGCGACCGACCCGAGGAGGGAGCGCAACTCCTCGGCCAGCGCGGCCGCGCTCTGGGGCCGCCGGTCCGGATCCTTCGCCAGCAGGCGGAGCGCGAGGCGATCGAGCGCGGGGCTGCACTCGGACCGCAGGGCGCTGGGCACGGTCGGCTTCGAGTGCGCGGCCGCGTAGAGCGTCGCCAGTGGCGCCTCATGATCGAACGGAAGCCGCCCTGCGATCAACTCGTAGAACACGACACCGAGGCCGTAGAGATCGCTTCGAAAATCCGCCGGCCGGCCCATCGCCACTTCCGGTGCGATGTAGGGCACGGTGCCGAACGTCGCCCCGCTGGCGCTGATCCGGGAGGTCCCGTCGCGCAGCGCGAGACCGAAGTCGATCAGGACCGCCCGCCCCTCGGGGGTGCACATGATGTTGCGCGCGGTGACGTCGCGATGGAGGACTCCGCGCGTGTGCGCATGTTCCAGCGCCTCGGCGACCTCGGCCACGATCCTCATCGCTTCGGCGATCGGCACCGGCCCGCGCGCGCAGAAATCGGAGAGCGTCTCTCCCTCGACCAGGGCAATCGCGATGTAGAGGCGTCCCCTCCACTCACCCACGTCGTAGACCGTGGCGATCCCGGGATGGCTCAACGCCGACGTCGCGCGCGCCTCGCGGAGGAATCGCTTGCGCGCGGAGGGCGAGAGATCGACCGAGTCGGGCAGGAACTTGAGCGCCACGGGGCGCCCCAGCAGGCTGTCTTCGGCCCGCCAGACCGAGCCCATCCCGCCCTCGCCGAGTTTGGCGACGACCCGAAAGCGTCCTACAGTCCGGCCGAGCATGAAGCCTCGCGAGTGCGTGTCATCGGGGAGAGCGCGCAAGGTGCGGGGGAGGGCCGGGGCGCAGGGGTGAAGTGCGCCGGGGCCGGGTGTGGATACGTCACCTCGGGGAACGAGGCTACTCCCCCCTCGGTGGGTGCGTCAATGATTCCTCCCCGGCGACCGGAGCTTCGGCCGGCGCGGCTGCCTCAAGCACTATCGCGAGCTCCTTGCGGACTACGCGGACCTGCTGCGGGGCGTGCCCGTCCTCGATCTGCCGTCCAGGCGCCTCGATCTCCAGCACGCGATTCTCGAGCGACAGCGCAGCCAATCGAAGCCCGGATGGAGCGAAGCCAAGGAGGATCGCGAAGTCTGGGCAACCTGGCTCCTTGGAGCGGCGTTGTGCGCAGCCGCCTCCGAGCGCGGATTCGACGTGGTGACCTCTCCCGGGGAAGGGATCCTCCTCCACGGGGCGAAAGGAACCTTCCAGCCGTCGGCAATTGTCGAGGGCATCGCCGCCGGTACGGTGACGGCGGAATCTTGGTCCGCGCAGTGCAGGCAACTCGGGCTCGAAGGCCTCGAGTTGGAGCCGGGGGACGCGCCTCACTGACGGGGCGTCTCGTTCCGCGCGCGCGGCCGGCGTCACACTGGCTGAATTCGAAGGGCATGCGCCTGCCTCTATTCCGGGCCAGCGGGGCATGCCTGTTTTTTTGGGCGCGTACAAAACGTACAACCCGTACATTTCGTACGTCCGTTCCCGGGCTCCCTCGCCCCGCGCCTCTCAGGAGACTCGATTGACCCGACCCGAGGCCCACCGGGCCCCCGCCCCCTGGCGATTCGCGCTCGCGCTCGCGCTCCTGGGCGCCGGCTGCGCGGCGCACCGCCCGCCCACGTCCGTGCCCCTCCTGATCGCGGACGCGGCCGAGCAGCGCTCCCACCAGGCGATGGCGCGCGCCGACGTGCTCGATCGCGTCGTGCGCCGCATCGAGGCGCGCGGCGATCGCACGCTCGACATCCTCGTGCTCTCGGGAGGCGGACAGGGCGGGGCCTACGGCGCCGGCTTCCTGCGCGGGTGGAAGTCGCGGACGGGCGATCCGATGCCGACGTTCGACGTGGTGACCGGCATCAGCACAGGGGCTCTTCAGGCGCCGTTCGCCCTGCTCGGGACCGATTCGTCGCTGGCCTACGCATCCGGGCTCTATCGCTCGGCGGTGGACCGCATCAAGCCATCGCTCGATCCGCTGTTCTTCGTCAAGGGCACCGGTGGGGTACTCAAGCGCACGAAGCTCGAGGCCACGATCGCGCGCATCGTCGACTCCACGTTCGCCGTGCAGCTCCGACGGGAGTTCGACGCGGACCGCACGCTGCTCGTGGGCACGACCGATCTCGACCTCGGCAGCGGGCACATCTGGGACATCGCGCGGGAATTAGACACCTCGCCCGCGGGCCTCGCCCGCTTCCGCAGCCTGCTGATCGCCACGAGCGCGATCCCGGGCGCATTCCCGCCGGTCGTGCTCGACGGCCATGCGCACACCGACGGCGGGATCACGACGAACCTGCTGCTCGGGGCGGATCTCGAGGACTTTCGCGGGCTGGCGGCGCGGTTGCACGAACGCAATTTCAAGGAGCCGGTGCGCGTGCGGCTGTGGGTCGTCGTCAACCTCTGGATCCATCCGGCCGTCCAGGTGACGAACGAGCGCAGCGTGCGCGCGATCCGCGGCCGCGGCACGGCGCTGCTCTATTTCAGCTCGCAGCAGTTCGCGCTCACGCGCCTGTGGGAACTCTCGAGCGCGGTCACCACGGGCGTGTCCGGGCTCACCATGGAGATGCACTACACGGCCGCGCCCGACTCGTTCGCGGCGCTGCCGGCCGCGAACAAGCTGCTCGACCGCAGGTTCATGGAGGACCTCGAGAGCGCGGGCTACGAGCGAGCGCGCGGCGAGCATCCGTGGGACGCGCTCCCGATCAACGCGTTCGCGCGGCCTGAGCCGGGCGAGACGCGCTGATCGATCGACGCATCGGCTAGGGGTCCTTCCTCGCCTTCCCACCCACTCGTCCGCGGGTGAGATCCGCCGCGCCGTAGAAGCGACGCTTCATGTCGCCCAGGGCCATCGGCGCGGAGAGCTGCTCGACCTCGGACCCGAAATCGTGCTCGAAATCCAGGACGGCCTCGTTCGCCGGATCGAGCGCGCCAAGCTTGACGCGCAGCTGCTCGAAGATGCGCTTCGCCTCCTCGAAACGGCCCGCCCGATTCGCGTTGAGCGCGGCCTCCTCGGCGCGCGCGACCATTCTCCGGGCCGTTTCGGTCTCGAACGCGGATTCGCGCGGCGCGGCCGCGGCCGCGGCGGGCGTGGCGTACGTCCAGCGCGCCTCGCCGGTCGCGATCAGTCTCTGTGCGCCCCCTTCGCGCAGGGCGACCGGGAGCGCGAGTGTTTCGCCGATCCGCCCGGCGGGCAGGACGACCTCGAACACGAGGTCGAC
>JBDTYW010000046.1:0-9836 GCA_040005445.1 Candidatus Eiseniibacteriota bacterium | reverse complement strand
CGCTCTACCTGCTCTACGACCAGATCTACTGGATGCTCACGTTCGGCGACGCGCGCCATCACACGCCGGTCGCATTGCGCCCCGAGATGGCGCGCTTCACCGTGTTCGTCGACGGCATCTCGAAGGCGTTCGCCGCCACCGGCGTGCGCGTCGGCTGGAGCGCCGGTCCGCCGGACGTGATCGAGCGCATGGCGGGCCTGATCGGCCACGTCGGCGCCTGGGCGCCGCGGCCCGCGCAGGTCGCCGTCGCCCGGCTGCTCGCCGACGACGAGGCGATCGACCTCTATCACGGGACCATGAAGCAGGGCGTCGAGGCGCGCCTGGCCGCGCTCTACGCGGGGCTCGCCGCGCTCGAGGTCCAGGGCCTGCCGGTGCACGCGATTCCGCCGCGAGCGGCGATCTACCTGACTGCGAACTTCGGCCTGGTCGGCGCGCGCACGCCCGATGGGCGCACGCTGGCCGGCGGCGAGGACGTGCGGCAGTACCTGCTGACCGCAGCCGGCGTGGCCGTTGTGCCGTTCTCGGCGTTCGGCGCCGTCGATGACTCGGGCTGGTGCCGCCTTTCGGTCGGCGCCGTGTCGCTCGAGGAGATTGCGGCGCTCGTGCCGCGCCTCGAGCGCGCCCTCAGGGAGATCCAGCCTGCGGGGGAGCAGGCGGGGGCTTCCGGAGGGATGCGGTGAATGCGCGAACAACGCCCGCCCTTGTCCTGGCGATCGCAGCGTTGATCACCGGTCTCGCGCGCGCCGAGGAGCCGGCACGCTACGCCTACCCGCCCACGCCCGTCCACGCGGTCTCCGACACGCTGCACGGCGACGTGATCGCCGATCCCTACCGCTGGCTCGAGCGCGCCGACGATCCGGCGGTCGAGGCGTGGACCGCGGCGCAGAATGCGTTCACGCTCAAGACGCTCGGCGCCTGGCCGGGCCGCGCGGCGCTCACCGCGCGCTACCGGCAGCTGTTCGCGATCCCGACCGCGACGAGCGTGGGTGTCTACGGCAAGCGCGTGTTCGTCGAGCGCAAGGACGGCCTGCAGAACCAGCCCGTGTACGAGGTCCACGAGGGTTCGTGGGATGCGCCGGCGAAGGTCGCGATCGACCCGAACGCGTTTCCCGGCGACGGCACCGTGGCGCTGGACTGGAAGTTCCCGAGCCCCGACGGCGCGCTGATCGCCTATGGAACATCCGAAGGCGGCAGCGAACACTCGACGCTCTACGTGCGTGACGTGCGCACGGGCAAGGACCTCGCCGACGCCATCCCGAATACGCAGGCCGGCTCGGTGGCGTGGGACCCGGGCGGGGGCGGCTTCTACTACACGCGCCACCCCGCGAAGGGCGAGGTGCCCGCGGGCGAAGAGGTGTTCCACCAGCGCGTCTACCACCACCGGTTGGGCGACGCCGCAAAGGACGATCCCGTGATCTGGGCGGGCGAGGGCGCGCCGATCCAGGAGTTCCGCACCGTGTACGGATCGAGCGACCATGCCTGGGTCTTCCTCTCGGTCAGCACGGACTGGGCGAAGAACGACCTGTACGTACGTTCCGCCGAGACCCAGGACCCGTTCCGGCCGGTCGCCCGGGGGCTCGAGGGCCGCACCGACGGTGACGCCGCGCACGGCGAGCTGTTCCTGCGCACGAACGTCGGCGCCGAGCGCTACCGGATCGTGAAGGTCGTTCCCGGGGCGCACGATCCGGCGGAATGGCAGCTCGTCGTCCCCGAGCAGAAGGGCGTAATCGAGGCGTTCGCGATCGTGGGCAACCGCCTGGTCGTCCACGTGTCCGAGAACGCGGCCTCCTCCGTGCGGATCTTCGGGCTCGACGGATCACTTCAGCGCGAGGTCCCGTTGCCGTCGCTCGGTACGGTGAGCGATCTCGCGGGAGACCCGGGAGGGCAGGAGCTGTTCTTCCGCTTCACCTCGTTCGCCGACCCGAGCATGATCTACCGCTACGACATGACGAAGGACACGCTCGCCCCGATCACGCGCCGCAAGCTGCCGTTCGATCCGGCGAGATACGAGAGCCGGCAGGTTTGGGCGACGTCGAAGGACGGCACGCAGGTGCCCATGTTCCTCGTGCACAGGAAGGGCCTCGCGCTCGACGGCAAGCGCCCGACCATCCTCTACGGCTACGGCGGGTTCGAGGTCAGCCTGACGCCCGAGTTCCGCGCCGCCGTCCTGCCCTGGCTCGACGCCGGCGGCGTGTGGTGCAGCGCGAACCTGCGCGGCGGCGGCGAGTTCGGCCGCGCGTGGCACGAGGCGGGGCGGCTCGAGCGCAAGCAGAACGTGTTCGACGATTACTACGCGTGCGCCGAGTGGCTGATTGCGCACGGCGTGACCAGCGCCTCCCGCCTGGCGGCCCACGGCGGCTCGAACGGCGGCCTGCTCGTGGGGGCCGCGATCACGCAGCGCCCCGAGCTGTGGGGTGCCGCGGTGTGCGAGGTGCCGCTGCTCGACATGCTGCGCTACCAGGACTTCTCGATCGCGCGCTACTGGGTGCCGGAGTACGGCTCGTCGGAGGATCCGTTGCAGTACGCGTTCCTGCGCGCCTACTCGCCGTATCAGAACGTCCGGCCTGGTACGGCGTATCCGCCCACGCTGTTCACTGCCGGCGCCGCGGACGCGCGCGTGGACGCTCTGCATGCGCGCAAGATGTGCGCATTGCTCCAGGCCGAGGGCGCGGGCGGACCATTCCTGCTCCGGGTCGAGGACCGCGCCGGGCACGGTCAGGGGAAGCCCACCAGCAAGCGCATCGCCGCCGCCGCCGACATCTACGGATTCCTGATGAGCCGCTTCGACCTGATGCCGACCGCCCCGAACCCCTGAGGCCCCCGGGCCAATCGCATGACACGAACTTATCGCGCCGGAGCCGGGGCCGTGGTGAAACGGATCCGGGGCTGGCGTCGTCCTTGCTGTTGAACGCCCGCGAACGGTCGCGGGCGCGCCGCCCGGCCGTTTTTCGGGGCCTTCAACGCAGGAGGACGCCATGTTCGTCGCCAACGCTCCACACGCTGTCGCAGCCCGGCCCCGCCCCTCGGGCCGCGAAATCCTCCGCCTCGCCGGCCTCGCCGCGTTCGCCGTGGCGCTGGCCGGCACGCAGTCAGCCTCCGCGAGCGCCTGGAATCGCACGCCGACGCTCGACCGCGAGACCACGATCTACGAGGGTCCGCTGGCGATCGGGGTCAAGGTCCGCGGCGCCACGACGCCGCTCTACCAGGCCTCGAACCGTTCCGATCGCTGGTACCTGCAGGCGCGCCAGGGCGCGAGCTACGAGGTGACCGTGCGCAACACGTCGGGCCGGCGCATCGGCTTCGTGATCGCGGTCGACGGCATCAACGCGATCAACGGCGTGCGCAGCCACCTCGGCGCGGACGAGCCGATGTACGTGCTCGATCCGTACGCCGGTGCGACCATCAAGGGCTGGCGCAAGGACCTGCGCAACGTCAGCAAGTTCGTGTTCGTGGACGAGGAGCGCTCCTACGCCGCGCGCACCGACCAGGAGAATGGCGACCTCGGCTGGATCCGCGTGATCGCGTTCCAGGAGGTGCGCCCGATCGCCTACAGCCCGCCGGCGTGGGGCCGCGTTCGCTCGAACGACCGCGACGGTGGCGCGAACCAGGCCCCCGAGTCCCGCGGCGACGCCGCGCGCGCCGAGGCGAAGGCCGCGCCGCGCGAGGAAGGTCAGCGCATGCGGGCCCAGGGCATGGGCACCGAGAGCACGCCCGCGCCCGGCACGCAGCCGCTGGCCGAGCGTGAGGCGAGCCCGGGCACGGGCTGGGGCGGCAACCAACGCGATCGCGTCCGCCAGGTCTCGTTCGAGCCGGAGCGCTTCGCCTGCGCCCAGGTGATCCTGCGCTACGAGTACCAGTCGGCGCTGGTGTCGCTCGGCATCCTGCCGTGGCGCGGCTACGATCGCGACCGGCTGTGGGAGCGCGAGAATGGGCAGCTCGGCTTTGCCCAGCCGCCGATTCGTTAGAAGTGGAGACCCCGACCCCGGACACCAGGGGTCGGGGTCTCAACCTCCAGCTCCGGGGGAGTGTCCAAAGAGATGGCGGCGGGCGTGGCTTGTCAGGCGCGCCCGTTGTCGTTAGTGTCAGCGCGTTCGTCGCCCGCCTTCACTTGCGAAAGGATTTCGCCATGTCGCTTGCTTCACTCCTGTCTTCCCGGGCCGTTCGCCGCTCCCTCGGCCTGGTCACCGCGGCCGCCCTGGCCGCGGCGATGCACCCCGCGCCGGCCGCGGCCCTGGAGCTCAAACGCCTCGAGTTCCTGCAGCAGTCGGTCAAGACCTCCCGGCAGAGCTTCGTCACGGGGTTCGGGCTCAGGGCCCACCTGGGCGGGGGCGAGCTCGACGACGGCTTCGAGTTCGTGCCTGCGATCGAGAACTGGGCGAAGGTCTCGCGCCTGCCCGAGTTGGGCGTGCCGGAGCTCAGGCAGCGCGACTGGCGGATCGGCGGGGACGTGCGCTACTACTTCGGGGCGCGCACCGGCTGGACGCCGTACGCGGGCGCCGGCCTCGCGCTCGACCTGGTGCACAACTTCGTCGAGGTCGGCCCCCAGTACGGGCCGACCGAGACCCGCGAAAACTCGGGCCGGAAGCTCGCGCCCAACTTCCTGGCGGGCGTCGACCTCCCGGCCACGGGACCGATCCGGAGTTCCTTCGAGTTGAGCTACCACCTCGTCCCCGACCTCAAGCAGTTCAAGATCAACTTCGGGTTCGGCTACGAGTTCGGCAAGCACGCGAGCGCGGGCGAGTAGTTCGCCCGCGCCGCGCGCCGCACTTCAGGGCAGGAGCAGCATGCGCTTCTCGAACGTGCCCTCGCGCGTGACCAGCCGGTAGTAGTACATGCCCGTGGGGGTGCGGCGACCGGCGTCGTCGCGTCCGTCCCACGTCGCCGCGTGTTCCCCGGCGGGCAGCGGTCCGCTCGCCAGTCGCTTGACCAGGCGTCCCTGCACCGAGTACACCGCGAGGTCCGCCGGCCCGTCGACATGGAGGCCGAAGCGCACGCTCGTGCCTCCGCCGAACGGGTTCGGCGTGTTCTGCGCGAGGAACGCGACGCGCGGCACGGCGGGCGCGTCGACCGAGGTGAGCCCGTTGACCTGCACCGTGAGCGATGCGGGCGGGCCCCAGTTGCCGGCGCTGTCCTGCGCGCGCACCCAGAGCTTGCGCGACCCGCTCGAGAACGGCGTCGAGTCGAGCGTGCCGCTCACGCCCACGCTGGCGCCGGCGCCGCCGAGCGTCAGCGGCTGCCCGAGGCCGGCGAGCGAGGCATTGTCGCCGAACGACCACTCCGCCGCTGCGATGTTGCTTCCGCCGCGCGCGACGTCGCTCACCGACGCCGTGAGCGACACCGGGTTCGGGCGCACGATCGGGTTCGGGCTGACCGCGATCGAGCCCGCGACCACGACCGGGCCCAGGACGTCGCCGCCCGCGCGCACGATCGTGAACGTCGCGTTGCTGACGTCGCCCTGGGCGAGGCCGGGCGCGCCATTGTCGGTGACGCGCACGCGCACCAGGCAGCGCGTTGAGTTCGGCACCGTCGTCAGGTCCCACGCATAGGGGCTCGGGCCCGCTGCGCTCGTGAGCAGCGTCCACGAGTCCCCGCCGTCGAGCGAGTACTCGATCGTGCGCGCAGCCGCGGCGTAGCCGCCGCCGATCGTCTCGCTCCAGGTGATCGACGTGCCGTTGGAGCTCAGCACCTCGCCGCCGTTGGGCGCGGTCACGGCAACCGACGGACGCGGACGCCCAAGCAGCCACAGGATGGTCTTGTCGGCGATGTCGTTGCGCACCGAACTCGGCGCGGAGTACGGCGGATCGACCGCCGTCCACTCGAAGAATTGGTTCGCCAGCCGCGTCGGCAGGCCCGCCCACAGCGCGGTCCCCGGCGTGCCGCTCGGAGTGGCGCTCTCCCAGCGGAACGCGATGTCGTCCGGCGTCGCGGTGTCGCGCCAGGTGTAGGAGGCCGGGCCGCCCGGCGAGGGCGCGATGTCGACCTCGTCGCCCGCACCGCCCGCGCGCACCGGCTCGTAGGCGACGCCGCCCACGTACGCACCCGAGATCGGGTCGGCCGCGATGCCCGTGTTCGTGCTCCACGTCGTCGGGTCGGCGTTGAACACCGTCTTGAGCGTGCTGCTGAGCCATGCCTGGGTCGCCCCGGTCGCGTAGCCCGAGGTCAGGTCGCCGAGCGCCCAACCGATGTCGTGCCCGAACGTGGCGAGGCGGCCGCCGCCGTTCAGGTAGTTGGTCACGGCCGTGCGCTGCTCGTCGCTGAATGGCGGGTACTGGTCGATGCCGACCTGCCAGAGCACGGCCCGGTAGGAGCGCAGCCCGCTGTTCGTGTCGCCCAGGACGGGATGATCGGCGAGCGGGCCGATCCACTTGTCGTAGTCGTAGTTGAGCGTCTTGAGCGCGTCCTCCCAGGCTCCGAGACGCGGGTAGCCGGCCTCGCCCACGACCAGGAGCAGGTCGCCCGATCCCTTGGCGGTGAACCGGTAGTGCGTCCCCCCGAGATCGTCGCGCACGACGTTGCCGAGCAGCGAGGTCGCCTCGACGTCGTAGTAATAGGTCGCGCCCGGTGTGAGGCCGGTGAGCAGCACCTGGTGAGCGAACGGCGCGCCGCTCTCGGTGACGCTGCCGAGTTCGAGCCCGGGGGTCAGGCCGTAGTACACCCGGCCGACCGCGTTCAGGTTGGTGTTGAACGTGATCAGCGTGCCCGAGGCGCCCTGGGAAGTGGCCTTGACGTTCGTGATCACGGGATTGGCGAAGCTCACGCTCGCGTTCGCGGTCAGCGTCCCGGCGGGGGAGGCGTCGACGTAGGTCGCCGTGAGCGCGTCGCCGCTCGAGACCGAGAGCTGCCCGTTCGCCGCCGTCGGGGCGGCCAGGGTGAGCGGCAGCGTGCCGTTGAGCACGCCGTTCGTGCCGGTGAGCGTGATGGTCTCGCCCGCGGGCTCGGTGGTCGAGGTGACCTTGACCTGCACCGATCCGCCGGCATTCGTGTCGGTGACCTGCAGCTTCATCGTGCTCGAGGATCCGTACACCGCGCGGTCGAGCGCGAGCACGCCGGCGGTCTGCCCGACGCCGCCGGTGACGCACAGGCCGAACGGCTGGGGGCCGATCGGCACCGCGGGCGCGGCCACGCGGATCGTGTAGAGGCCGGTGGTCGGCACCGCGACCAGCACGTTCTCCTCGACGTTCAGGTTGTCGGCCGATCCGCCGGTGACCGAAACGCCGCCCGTGAAGTAGTTGCCCTTGTAGGTTGAGATGCCGTTGGTCACCGTCAGGTCGAGGTTGTTGACGAGCTGGACCGAAGCCGTCGGGTTGCCCGGGTAGTCGCTCCAGCACAGGCTGATCTCGAGCGGCTGCGTGGTCTCGGTGACGTTGACCTGGTACTCGATGTACTGGCCCTGGCCGAGGCCGTCGGTGTTGTCCACCAGCAGCAGCTTGCGCGCGTCGCCGGGGAAGTAGAGCACGTTGTCGATCTTGATGCGCCCGTAGCCGATATTGTTGTCGGGTGCGGTGAAGCCGGTCACGCCGTTGTCCGCGGCATTGATCGCCATCGCCTTGAGCAGTGCGGCCGAGGGCGAGAACGCGTTCGACGCCACCGGCGCGCCGGTCGGGTACCAACCGTCCGACAGGTACTGGCGCATGAGCACGACTGCGCCCGTGCCGCTCGGGCAGGCCATCGACGTGCCCGAGAGCGAGGCGTAGTTCGCCGGGCCCGACTGTGCGGAGACGACCGACTGGCCGGGCGCGCAGAACAGCGGCTTGCGCCGGCCGTCTGCCGTGGGGCCGCGGCTGGTCGCGGTGTAGATGCTCGCCTGGCTCGGGCCGTTGCGCACGCCTCCCATGCCCGCGAGGTTCTTCGCGGTGGCGGGGCTGCCGACGGTGCCCGCGGAGCCCGAGTTGCCGTTGGAGAAGCCGATGTACATGTCGGGGTGAGCCCACACGAACTGGTCGATCTGCATCGCGTTCAGGTCGTAGGCGCCGTTGACGGCCGAGCCCCACGAGTTCGACGAGATGCGGGCCGCGCCGCCGGCATTGCCGGTGTACGGCGGCAGGAACAGGTCGTTGAGGTCGTCGAACGGCACCACCGAGTTCGCGAGCGCCGCGCCCGAGAGGTCCATGAAGTAGATCTTCGCGTCCTTCGCCATGCCGTCGTAGAGCGAGGTTCCTCCGACCAGGCTGTCGTTGCCGACCATCGTGCCCGCGGTGTGGGAGCCGTGGAACGTATTCGCACCGCCGTGGTCGCCGAAGTCGACCGCCGGGCTGGTCGAGCCCCGCTTGTAGGCGATGATCTTCCGATGCGTCGGATAGTCGCCGAAGTCGGGGATCGCGACCGCCGGGTCGCGGAACATGTTGTGCGTCACGTCGATTCCCGAGTCCGAGGTCATGACGACCTGGCCGAGGCCGCGCAGTCCCATATTCCACACGCGGTAATCCAGCGAGGTGTTGGTCTGAACGACCCACGCGGCGTTGCTGTTGCTCACGGTCTTGATCGCGACCGGCTCGACCCACGCCACCTCGGACAGGCCGGCGACGTCGGCGAGGCCGGCGGCGGGGGCGCGAAAGCGCAGGATCTTGTTCACCCCGTTGTCGTTCACCGCCTCGACCGTGGCGCCCACGCTACCGAGCGCGGCGGCGACCTGGCGCGCGTCGGCGTCGGGGAACAGTAGCGCGAAGTACTGGCCGGTGACCGGCACGCTCGCGTCGGTGAGCAGCGGGCTCATCTTGTACGCCGGCTGGTAGTCGCCGATCCACAGCGCGCGGCCCTCGGCCTCGTAGCGGGCGCGGGCCGACGGAGCCATGCGCACGAGGTACGCCTGGTCGGGCACGTAGGCCACGACCACGCCGCCGGCGCGCGCCAGTGCGGCGCGCTCGGCGTCCGCGGGCGGGGCCGAGAACTGGACGAGGTAGGGGCGCGGCGCGTCGGCGGTCGCGGGGTCGGCCGGCACCACGCGAGGGGTCGTGCCCGCGAGCGGCAGCGCCGGCGCGCCGTCGACCACGGGCGCGAAGTCGAAGCCCGCCGCCAGTCGGATGCGCGGGGCCGCGTTCGCCGCCGTGGTCGCGCCGGCGGGTTTGTCGGCGGCGCCGAGCAGGCCGCGCCGCGACTCGAGCAGGTAGGGCGATGCGGCGACTCGGTTGCGGAAGCGCGGCAGCGCGGTGAACGAGTGCACGGGCGTGACGCGCAGCCGCCCGGTGGTCTTGCTCACGGTGGCGACCGTCCACCAGATCGGCGTCGGCGCCACGAGCGTCATGCCGAGCGCATCGAGCGAGACCAGGCCGCTCGACGCGTCAGCGCGGTGGAACGCGCCGCCCTCGGGCAGGCTAATCCAGCGCGCGGCGTCGAACGGTTCCGCCGCCGCGACGATCCACGCCTCCGACACGTCCGTGGGCAACTCGCACGCGAAGCGCGCCTCGCCCTCGCCCAGTTGCTCGCCGTCGATCGGAGCGATCGCCTGCGCGCGGCCGGTCGACTCGGAGTCCTCGTAACGGATCGAGGCTTCGAGGCTCGCCGCCCCGAACACGGGCTGGAGCAGGAAGCTGGAGAGAACGGTCCAGACGACGGGACGAAGTCGGCGGGGGAGTGAACGGGCACGCATGCGTCCTCCGGAGATGCAGGATAAGAAGCGAATGGGCAATTGGGGACGGATTCAGGGCGCGCCAGAGGGCAGTCACGTCACGACCTGGACCCGATAATGATAACCTAGGTGCGCTGAAGATTGGGTACGGGGCGCCGGGCGGGCCCGGTCCGGTTCGAGGCGGGGCTCCAAGTTGTTTGTTCGCAACGAGGGCTCCGGGTACTCCCGGGGGCCGGAGGCGCCCCCGCCGGGTCGTACTCAATCTTCAGCG
>JBDTYW010000045.1:0-10101 GCA_040005445.1 Candidatus Eiseniibacteriota bacterium | reverse complement strand
TCGACGTCGTGCGCGGCCCCGCCAGCATCCTGTTCGGCCCGAGCACGATCGGCGGCGTTGTCAACCTGATCACCGACGTGGTCCCCGAGGTGTCCGGGCGCCCGCTCTCGGGGACGGCCACGGTCGAGGGCAGCACGGGCAGCGACCAGTACGCCGGCTACTTCAACTCCGTCTTCAGCGGGGCGCGCCACGCGTTCCAGGTCTCCGCCGGCGGGGTCCACGCGCAGAATGTCCGCATCCCCGCGAAGGGCTACGAGGATCCCGAGAGCGGGACGGTGTTCGAGCTCGACCGGATGCCGCACTCGTTCGACCGCAGCCACGAAGAGGGGCTGGGCTACGCCTGGCAGGGGGAGACCGCCACGTTCGGGATCGGCACGCGGCACTACGAGATGAACTATGGCATCACCGGCACGCCGCCGAACGACGACTGGATGAACGTCCCGCCGGGCACGTCGCGCATCGCTGAACGCCGCAACACCGTCCAGTTGCGCAGCGCGTTCGGCGCCA
The DNA here is from genome assembly GCA_040005445.1 of Candidatus Eiseniibacteriota bacterium. Taxonomy (GTDB): domain Bacteria; phylum Eisenbacteria; class RBG-16-71-46; order RBG-16-71-46; family DASYSL01; genus JANPEF01. The sequence goes on along the minus strand of JBDTYW010000045.1, from coordinate 9,594 downwards.
TGCCAAAGCGCTGGAAGCTGGATGCGAACTTCAACGATTACTACCACTCGGAATTCCCGACCGAGCAGGACGCCGGCGGCGTGTTCGACGTCGAGGAAGCTGTCTTCCACAAGCTCTCCTACAATGCGCGCCTGCAGCGCCAGCACGGCGGGGGCAAGCTCCAGGGCACGATCGGCGCGTGGACAAACATCGAGAAGCTCGAGATCGAGGGCGAGGAGCCGCTGGGTCCGACCTCGCTCACGACCGGTCTCGCCGGCTACGTGTTCGAGGAGCTACATGCCTCCGAGCGGACGCGCCTGCAGGCCGGGCTGCGCTATGACTACAACCGCATTCACACCGAGCCCGATCCCTCGTCGCCCGACTCGGCGTTCCAGACGCTGGACGAGGCACGGCTGTCGAACGCGGTCACGGCCTCCCTCGGCGTGATCCACAAGCTGGGCGGAGAAGTCTCGGCCTCCCTGAGCGTCGCCCGCTCCTTCCGCGCGCCCACGGTGCAGGAGCTGTTCGCCGACGGCGTGGACGCACCGAGCGGCACGTTCACGATCGGCACTGCCGATCTCGAGCCGGAGACGGGCTTCGGGCTGGACGCATCGCTCAAGGGAAGCTTCCGGAACGTCAAGTTCGAGGTCTCGCCCTACGCCAACTTCGTCCAGCACTACATCTATGGCTTCCTGCGCGGGGACACGCTGGAGAACCTCCCGGTTCGCAAATTCTCCGCCACCGATGCCCGGCTGGTCGGATTCGAGGCGAGCCTCGCGATCGCCGTCGCCCCGCACGTCGCGCTCGAGCTGGCGTCGGACTATGTCCGGGCCCAGGACACCGAGAGTGATGTTCCGCTGCCGTTCACGCCGCCGCTGCGCGGGCTCGTGCGGGCCGGCTATCAGAGTGATCGCGCGAGCGGAAGCGTCGAGTGGCGGCTCGCGGCCGCCCAGGACCGCCTGGGGGACGGCGATACGCCCACGACCGGGTATGGGCTGCTCAACCTCGGGGTCGGCATCCGTCGCGCCCGGGGATCGGCCGTCCATGACCTCAGCCTGCACTGCGACAACGTGTTCGATCGCGACTACCGCGATCACCTGTCGATCAAGAAGGACTTCCTGCCCCAGCCCGGGCGGGCGGTCCGGCTGAACTACACGCTGAGCTACTGACCCCCCGGCCGTCCGGCCGGAGGGCACATGGGCCGGCGCCCTGCGCCGACGAGGGTGATCCGACCCCAGCTTGGGTCCGGCCCTCGTATTTGCGCTTGCCCGTTGCACGAGGAATTGGTCTAATCCTTGGCACGGCAGAATCCGGGGTGTGCCCGATTTCGAACCTTTGCGACGGTCCTCGCGACAGTCCCCTCTGCCCTTGCCGCACGAAAACCAAGCGCGTTCGACTGCAGCTTCCGAAGCCGGGAGCCCGCTGCAGATCGACCACGTGCGTCCCGAAGCGTCCGTGAGGATGGAGGAAACGATGTCCCTGGTCCGTACTCGGATCACCGTGGGTGCACTTGCGCTCGCGGCGGTCACATTGGCAATGAGTGTCAACTCGGTTCGCCCCGCTGCGGCTCAGCAGAACCAGGATCTCAATGAGGTCGTCCGCATCCAGGGCCAGGTCCTCGCCGATCGCATGGCCCTCCTGCGGGAAGAGTTCAAGGAGCGGCAGCACGAGATCAGGGAAGCCCGGGAGCGCGCCGCGCTCAAGGGTAAGAAGAACACGCGTGGCAAGAAGGCCGAGCCCGCGATCAATGACGACTACTACGCCGGGTCGCAGAGCGGCCTCGGCAAGGGCGGCTTCCCGAGCATCGACGTCGCGCCGACGAACTCCAAGGCAAACGACAAGACCGGCGACGGCGCGACCGCGGGACAGGCGGAGCAGAGCATCGCGTTCCTCGGCCTGAACGGGCTCGCCGCCTGGAACGACGGACAGGGCTTCAACGTGCCCCCGGATGTCCAGGGCTACGGCTACACGATCAACGGCGGGGCGACCTGGACCGATGGCGGCGTTCCCCTCAAGCAGGGGACGATCACCTCGTGGTCGAGCGACCCGGTCGTGACCGTCAACGAGAAGACCGGCGACTTCTACTACAACGGACTCACCGGAAACTCGGGCGTGAACAACAACGGTGTCGGCGTCGCGCGCGGCCACTTCCAGGCCGGCACGTTCGTGTGGGATGCCTCGACCATGGTTGCGGCGGGCCCGAGCAGCACGCAGGGCTTCGACAAGCAGTGGATTGCCGCCGACTCGCTCAACGGCAACCTGTATGTCTCGTGGACGCTGTTCACGACCACCGGCAGCAGCATCTTCTTCGCGCGCTCGACCGACAACGGCGCGACCTGGTCGGCCCCGATGCTGATGAACGGCGCGTGGGAAAACGGCCTCGTGTCCGGCTCGCGTCCGCTCGTCGGACCGAATGGCGAGGTCTACGTAATCTACTCGGCGATCGGCCCGGTCGACGCCGACTCGATCAAGATCGCCAAGTCCACGAACAACGGCGTGACCTTCTCGCCGTCGGTCGTTGCGATGACGGTTTTCGACAACTACTTCACGGGCGCCCCCGGGTTCAACCGGCCGCGCGCCGTCACGTTCCCGGGCGCCGCGGTCGACCGCAGCACCGGACCGAACCGTGGCCGCGTGTACGCGACGATCCAGGACTGCGTGAACTTCTACGGAGATCCGCTGGGCGGCGGCACGAGCAAGAGCGAGGTCGAATCCAACAGCGGCTTCGCGAATGCGACCCCGTTCACGGTCGGCCAGACGCTTCGCGGCACGCTGACCAGCACGGCGGACACCGACAACTGGAAGTTCCCGGCAACCGCGGGCACGACCTACATCTTCTTCGTCGACTCGCTCAAGACCAGCGGCTTCCGCTACACGATGCGCATCTACTGCCCGAACGACACGCTCGCGGTCTCGCGCCTGGCGTTTAGCGGTGCGCAGTCGACGACCAGCGCGGTGAATTCGCACTCGCTGATCGTGTGGACCGCCCCGACCAGCAACACGTACTACCTGCGCATGACCCCGGTGACGACTTCGAGCACAAACTCGAACTACCGGATCCAGAGCGGCACTCACACGGCGAGCGCTTCGGACATCGCGCGCGACGCGCGGGACGTCACGGCGGCGTCCTCGGCGGACGGCGTGACAGGATGGTCGACGCGCACGGTCGTGAACAACGAACCGGCGCTCTACGACAATTGGCTGCCCGAAGTGGCCGTCTCGTGCGAAGGCAATCCCTACATCATGTGGTTCGACTGGCGCGATGCGGCTCCGTCGTGCTTCGGCGGCTCGAACATCTACCTCACCCGTTCGACCAATGCCGGAGCCTCGTGGGCGCCGAGCCAGGTGGCCACCACCGCTCCGACGCCGAACTGGACGCAGGTGATCTCGAACATCGCCCCGAACCAGGGTGACTATAACGGCATGTATGGTGGCGATTGCATCGCCCTCGCGTTTGCCGACGGTCGCCTCGGCGATGCCGACGTGTTCACGGCGCGCCTCACGACCGAGCAGACGCTGAGTGACTGCCCGGGCAACCAGGTCATCCTGGCCGGCTCTACGCTGAGCGGCAATGTCACGGTCACCAACAACAACCAGATGTTCGACAACACGTATGCGTACGCGATGTCGGCGAACGTCGCCTGGCCGTCGTTCCCGACCGCGGGCAACACCTTTGCGGCGGCGAGCGGCTCGGGCTCGGTGCCGTATTCGATCACGGTGCCCGATACCGCGGCCGACGGCGAGGTCGTGCACGTGTGCATCAGCGTGTCGATCGCCGGAGCGTGCGTCCACACGTGCTGCTTCGACCTGACGGTCAGCAACCCGGCCACCCCGACGCTCATGTCGCTGTTCGACGCCGAGACCTCGGGCGGCGACGGCGTGACACTCACGTGGGCCTCGACGGCGACCCGCTCGATCCGCGAGTGGAACGTCTACCGCGGTTCGCGTCCGGACGTCATCCTCGACCGCGTGAACGCGCAGCCGATCCCGATGGGATCGGGCGGCGGGTTCTCGGTGCACGATGCCGCGAGCTTGAGCGGCACGGTCTACTATCGCCTGACCGCCGTGTTGACGAGCGGCGCCGAGGTGGACCAGGCGGTGACCAGCGTGCAGGTCAACGGTACGACTCCCCGGGCGTTCGCCTTCGCGCTCGCGGGCTCCAATCCGTTCCGAGGACGCACGAACGTCAGCCTCTCGCTGCCGGAGAGCGCCCCGGTTCGCATCACCGTGTACAACGTGGCGGGTCAGCGCATCCGCACGCTGTTCAGCGGACCGGCCAATGCCGGCACCTATACGCTCCCGCTCGAGATCGAGCACGCGGGCGTGTACATCGTGTCGGTCGAGGCCGGGAAATACTCGAAGAACCTGCGCGTGACGGCGCTGCCGTAGCGTCACCCGCAACCGGATACGAAAACTCCCCGGAGGTTCACCTCCGGGGAGTTTTTCGTCGGGGCCGCTCGGCCCGCTAATCGGTGCGCACGTGCCTGCGGTTGGAGGCCAGCACGAGCAGTTCGCGCAGCCGGCGCCCCGGCTGCCGCGAGGGAGGCACGCCGCGGTTGCGGTCCATCGCCGGCCCCAGGTCGAGCTGGCGGAACCAGCCGCGCGAGCGGACGCCCATGTACACGTCCCAAATCGATCCCAAATCCAGCAGCCAGTTCTCCGCCCCTAGCTCGGGGTGGAGGTCGTGGATCATGACGTTCGCCGCCATCGACGCCGAGAACGCGTACACCACGCCCGTGCGGCCAGCACCGAACGCGCGCAACTCGCGCGTGATCGTGTCGGCCTCGAGGAAGCAGTTCACCGCGGGGACCTCGAAGTAACGCTCGTAGGGGAACACGTGATCGATGCCCCGCAGGTGGGGCGGGCCGATCATCGCCACCGGGCGACGGCGCAGATGCGCGATGAAGGGGCCGAGCGTCCCGAGGACGTTGGCGAAGCCGAACACGTCCGCGTTGTGGAACGGCCCCCGGATCGCACGCTCGTTGAGCCAGTCGGCGATGCGCCGGCCATCGTACTTGAGCGCGTGGTTCTGGAGCCCGATGTAGTAGGGCGGGCGGGCCTCGAGCGCCGCGGCCAACCGCGCCCCCAATTCGGGGAAGTACTCGTGCGCATCGGCGTTGGCGCCGGGGCGCCGGAAGATCGCGTCCCACTCGCCGTCGCCGAAGCGCGAGAACGAGAACGCCTCCCCGGCCGCGAGCTTGTCCGAATAGAACGACAGGGGATGGGGACGCATCGCGAGCCGGCGCCGGGCATACGTGAGCTGCCGGCGCTTCTCGATCGAGCGGCCGAGCTTCTCGAGGGCGGACATGGGAGGTATCCTCCGACGACACGCCGCCGGCCCCAAACGAAATCGGCCTCGGGATCTGGAGGATGCATTCCCCTGGCCCCGAGGCCGATCGACTTCAAGTTGGTAGCGGGGGCGGGATTTGAACCCGCGACCTTTGGGTTATGAGCCCAACGAGCTACCGGACTGCTCCACCCCGCATCGATGCCCGCACCTTACAGGGGAGGCGGCGTCCGGTCAACCCCGGAGTCGCCCCGAGGGCGACCGCCGCGCGCCCCAGCAAGAGTCCTAACTTGCGACGAAATGGCGCGTTGGCCCCCGGCGGATCAGGGTTGCGCCCGCCGGGTCCGGGCGGGTATCCTGCCGACCTTGTGGTGCCGCTTCCAGTCGTCCGGGTCCCCCCGGGCGCCCACCGGGATGAGGCGGCGACCTCCTGCGAATTCGATACGTGAACGTTCCCACGCGAGGACGAAGGGAGAACCTCCGGATGTTCGTTGTTGCCTGGCGCAGGGCCGCGCGCGCGGCCGCGGTGGTGGGGCTGGTGTCGGGGATGCTCGTGACGGGGGCCATCCCGGGTCACGCCGACGAGCAACGCGTCAAGCGCTTCGGAGTCGCGCTCTACGCCATGCCCACCAGCCTCGCCCTCAAGGACTTCAACCGCAGCGTGGACGGCCTGAACGAGTTCACGGCGGCCCGCAACCTGGCGCCGATCAATCGCATCAAGTGGGCCGGGCAATTCGGACTCGAGGGCCGCTTCCAGGCGACGCACCACTGGATGCTCGTTGCCGGTTTCGGGCAGATCAAGAAGCAGTCCCGGCTGGACCTCTTGCCGCAGGTCGGACAGAAGATCATCGTCAACGCGAGCATCCTCAGCGTGCCCGAGAACCTGGGCGCCTGCTACTACTTCAGTCCCAAGACCAGCGGCGACTTCACGATGCGCCCGTTTGTCGGCGGCGGACTGGTCCGCCTGGTCGAGACCAAGGCGAAGCTCGGCGGGGGCGCCCAGCTCGCGGACACGACGTTCGAGTCGTTCTCGCGCCCGCAGGGCGAGGGCGGCGGCTTCTACGTCGAGAGCGGGATCCACATGATGTTCCCCTCGCGCTATTCGGTGATCCTCAACACCATGTATCGCCGCGCCAAGGCCAGCCGCGTGTACGAGGAGACGACCCACCAACTCCTCCGCAACGAGGACGGATCGCCGTACGCGCTCGACGTCTCGGGATTCGGGCTCCGCCTGGCGCTGCAGATCAACCTCTACGGCAAGCCGCTGCAGTAGCGCCGCGACCACGCGGCACCGAAGCGAACGACGAAGGACCCGGGTTCGATCGAACCCGGGCCCTCGTCGTTATGGCCGCAATCTCAGTCCTGCGAGAGCACCAGCTTGATCACCTCCGTGCGGCCGGCGCCCTGCAGGCGGGCAAAGTAGACGCCCGGCGTCACCCGGGCTCCGCTCGTCGCGTTCCGCGCCCACGCGAACTCGACGCGCCCGGGCGGCACATAGCCCTGGAACACCGAGCTCACCCGTCTCCCGCCGGCGTCGAACACGTCGAGCCTCACCTGCGAGCCGCGCGCGAGCGCGAACGACAGCCGCACGGGTCCGCGCGCCGGGTTCGGGGAGGCGGAAAGGCTGAGCGCCGCTGCCGGCGTGACGAGTCCTGCCAGGTCCACGCGGATCGGACCGATTACGCCCTCCACCCCGCCGCACGAGCGCGCGCCCAGCCAATAGGTCGCCAGCGGACCCTCGGGGTTCGGATCCACGAATCGAAAGCGCACGACGTCCCCCTCGGGCGGAAGGACGGTCTCCCCGCCGAGTTCGACCCGCGAACCGTCCGCCGCGTCGCGATAGACCACGAATCCGTCGACATGCGCGTTCAGGTCGGTCGACCAGTCCAGGGCCACGCCGGCGCCGCTGAGCGAGCTCGCCACCTCGCGCAGCGCCGATAGTGGGAACGTGTGCTCGAGCGGCTCCGTACCGGCGTCCCCCGCCTCGTGCCGCGGCCCGGTCGAGGCCGCCGAAGCCAGCGTCGGGGCCGTCGTCGCCGCCGGCAGGTAGTCGTAGGTGAACGCCATGTAGTCGCCGCGGCAGGTAAAGCTGCTCTTGCTGCGCGTGTTGCTGCGCACGCGAAGGCGCACCTCGCGCGCGCCGGAGACGTAGGCCAGGGGCGAGGCCGTGTTCCAGGTCTGGGTCACGTCGCTCGTGCTGACCGTGCCGCTCGCGACCTGGTCCCAGGCGCTCGTCGTCCAGTTCCACAGGTAGAGCGTTTGCGTGCGGCTCACCGTGTAGTTGCCGTCGTAGGTCACGGTGAGGTTCGTCGGGCTGCCGCTCAGGAACACGGAGCCGTACCAGTCGGTGACGTACTGGGAATTCTCGATCCCCGCCGAGATCGAGACCCGCACCGCGTCATTCGCCGCGAGCGAGGCCACGCTGCCCGTGGTGATCGAGCCCTTGGTCAGCGTGATCGCCGACGCCACGAGCGTGTCGTGGATCGGCACGGCCCCGCCGCCGCCGTTGGTGTAGGTGTCGCTGAAGCCCGGTCCCGACACCGTGTAGGTCGCGGTTGCCCCCGGGTCGGCCTGGATCACGATCGTGCCGTTGGCGACCCGGTCCCAGGCCGGGTCCGGTGTGCCGCCGGCGCCGGTCTCGTTCCAGTAGGTCTTCACGTTGTGCGCGTGCAGGCGACCCAGGGCCTCGGCTGTGGGGTGCCCGTAGGTGTTGCCGTTGCCGCACTGGATGATGCCCACCTCGGGGGTCACCGCGTTCAGCCAGTTGTCGTTCGACGAATAGCGTGAGCCGTGGTGATGGACCTTGTAGACCTCGACGTCGCCGACCTCGGGACCGATCGTGGTCTCGACGTCGTTGCCGCTGGTCACGCTGCCGGTCAGGTCCCCGCCGATCACCTCGTCGAATGCCCCGTAGCTCACGAGCGCGACCAGGCTCTTGGCGTTTTCGTCGCTGCCAGTCGGCGAGTAGATGCCGGCGCCGTTCAGGTCCACGCACTTGATTTTCACCGGGTTCGTCGCGCCCGCGTCGAGCGTGATGATCTGGCCCTTGGTCATGGTCACGCGCTTGGCTCCGAGCGTGTTGACATAGCTCGTGTAGGTGGCGCTGGAGTAGGAGTAGCCGCGGTCGTAGCCCGCAGTTCCGATCGTGATCCCGATCGCTGCCAGGTCGTCGATGCAGCCGATGTGATCCGAGTGGTAGTGGCTCGTGAAGTGGTAGTTCACGGTCGTGATGCCGAGGCCCTGCAGGTAGCTCTTGATGTTCGTGCAGTTCGTGTAGACCCCGTCGTCGAACAGCGCGGTCTGGCCGAGCGGCGAAATCAGCAGCGTGCCGTCGCCCTGGCCGACGTCGATGTGGTGGATCTGGAGCTTGCCGTTGCCGAGCGCGAGCGCCGTGGCGGGGAGGAGGAACGCGAGCAGCATCGCGGCCAGGATGGCCCGCGGGGAGAAGGGACAGAATGCAGACCGGTGGGAGAACCGATGCATGGGGGGCTCCTCTTCCATCACGTATGGGGGCGCAGGGCCGCGAGGGCGCCTGGCCGCATGTCAGGGCACGGATGCTCTTCTCGTTCGCGGGATGAGGCTCCGCGAGACCTGTCTAACGGTTTTTCCCCGACTTCACAAGTCCCGAAGTCGAGTCGGAGGCGACGCCGGGCAGCGGCTCGGCGAGGTGCACGTCGCCGTCCGCCTGGATGACGTACAGCATCTCGCCCGGACGCGCGAAATTGTGGCGATCGTGCAGGATCCGCTCTGCGACCGCGGGATCGTCCGCCGACTTGAGGTCCAGTTCGAGACGCCGGACCGACTTCTCCGTCGAGGCGAGCTGAGCCACCGTGCTGCTCTGGCGATGCGCCAGTCCCATCATCCGGACCGCGCTATGGTCGCTCAGGAACAGGGCCCAGATCATCCAGCCCGCGAGACCGAGCGTGAGCCAGAGGCGAGCCCGTTCGCTCAGCGTCCGGGGGGGCGCATAGCGCGAGAGCTTGTAGCGCTGGATCCGGATCCCGATGTCCCTCATGGCTTCCTCCGCCGGGGAAACGTGTCGCGTCCACGAAATACGGCCGTTTCGCCGAGGATCTCCTCGATCCTGATCAGTTGGTTGTACTTCGCCATCCGGTCGGTGCGGGAGGCCGAGCCGGTCTTGATCTGCCCGCTGTTGGTCGCCACGGCGAGGTCCGCGATGGTCGCGTCCTCGGTCTCGCCGGAGCGGTGCGACACGACGCAGGTATAGCCGCTGCGCTGCCCGAGCGCGATCGCGTCCAGCGTCTCGGTCACCGTCCCGATCTGGTTGAGCTTGATCAGGATCGAGTTCGCGATGCCCTCCTTGATGC
>JBDTYW010000044.1:0-10183 GCA_040005445.1 Candidatus Eiseniibacteriota bacterium | reverse complement strand
GTAGCGCGGCATCCCCCCGGGCCAGCGCGCGACGTGCCGGGCGCTCGGGAGCGCCCCCGCGCCGAGCAGCCGGGCGAGCGCGGCGTGGCCGAGGCGCGCCAGCGCCTCGTCGTCGAGCGCGAGCGCCGAATCCCCGAAGAACAGCCGCAGCAGCGCGGTGCCCTCCGGGGCGCGATGCTCGAACTTTCGGTGCGTGAACGACACCCCGATCAGGTCCGAGAGCGCCGCCGATTCTCCGCGCGGGACGACGAGACCGGCGCCGTCCATCGGGTGCGCAATCGTGCGCGCGTCGTAGGCGAGCGAGAGCGTGACCGAGGACCCGCTCGAGAAGGCCCCGAGCGCGGCGGCGAGGCCGGCATCGAACCCCGCGGCCAGCGTGGAGGCGGGCGCGGCCGGAAGCGCGAGGATCACCGCGTCGAAGCGCTCGGCGCCGGCCGCCGTGACCACATCCCAGCCGCGATCGGGGGCGGGAGCGAGCGCCTCGATCCGCGTTCCCAGGCGCACGGTTTCGGCGGGCAGCGCGGCGGCGAGAGCGTCGGTCAGCGACTGGAGCCCGCCCTCGAGCGTGGCGAACAGGCCGTAGCGCGGGCCGCTGACCCCCGCGCCGGACGCACCGGCCCCGAGCATCGCCTCTGCTCCGCGCCGCGTGCGCCGCAATCCACGGATCACGCTGCCGTGTTCGCGCTCGAGCGCGAGGAAGCGCGGAAACGTCGCGCCCAGAGACAGCTCCTCGGGCGCGGCGCCGTAGATGCCGCCGACCATCGCCTGCGCGATGCGCTCGAGCGTCTCGCGACCGAGCCGCCGGGTGACGAATGATGCCAGGCTCTCGTCGTCGTCCTCGCCCTTTGGCGCGCGCTTGGGCACGAACGGCTCGAGCGCGATGCGCAGCTTGCCGAGCGGGCTGAACAGCGGGCTTGCGAACACGGGCCCAAGGCGCGTGGGGGCGATCAGGTAGAAGCCGTCGGGCGTGGGCACGGGGAGGCCATGGCGTACCACGAAGCTCCGGCGGAACTCGGGGCGCGTGCCGCGTACGGAAGCCTCGAGGCCGAGTCGGCGCACGAGCGCCAGCGCCTCGGGCTTGTCGGTGATGAACGAGTCGGGGCCTTCCTCCAATACCAGATTGCCCGCGCGCGCGGTCGAGACGATGCCGCCCGCGCGCGGGGTCGCCTCGAAAACGACGACCCCAGGCGGCGCGCTCCCGGCGGCCCGGGCAAGCTCGCCGATGTGGTGCGCGGCGGCGAGACCGGTGATCCCGCCGCCGACGATCGCGACGCGCCCGCTGGTACGCCCGTTCACGCGCGCGGCGCGCCCCGCTCGGCGTCGATCCGGGCGATCAGGAGCTCGCCGAGCATGGTCGTGAACTCGGGATGGTCATTGACGCACGGCGCGCGGTGCAGCGTCATGCCGAGTTCGCGCGCGACCTCCTTCGCCTCGATGTCGAGGTCGAACAGCACCTCGACGTGGTCGGAGATGAAGCCGATCGCCTGCACCACGACCTCGTTCCCGCCCCCGGCCGCCCGCCGGCGCAGGACGTTGACGATATCGGGCTCGAGCCAGGGCGTCCTCGGGTTGCCGCTGCGGCTCTGGTAGCACAGCTCCCAGTCGCGCACCCCGAGGAGGCGCGCCACGCCCTCGCACGAGGCCACGAGGTCCGACACGTACGGTGAGGCCTCGGCCATCGCGCTCGGGATCGAGTGCGCGGTGAACAGGACCGGCAGGTCGGCCGGCCACGCGCCGCGCTTCCTTCCCGAGGCCTGCTCGATCCCCTGCGCGTTGGCCTCGAGGAAGCGCGGGTGGTCGTACCAGGCGTCGAGGTAGCTCACCGCCGGGCCGACGCCGGCGTTGCCGGCGATCGCACACGTCACATCGCCCATGTAGCGCTCCCAGCTCACCTCGGAGCGATGGGCGGCGAGGATCACTCCCAGCGCGTGGCGGCGGCCGTCGCGGTTCATCTGCGCGATCACGTCGTGCATGTACGGATCCCAGTTGCGCATCGCGCAGTACACCGGGAGGTTCACGCCGTGCGCGCGCAGGTGGCGCTCGACCCCGGCGCGCTGGCGTTCTGTCAGCTCATTGTAGGGGGAGCGGCCGCCGACGTCGTGGTAGTGGTGCTCGACCTCGGCCAGGCGCTCGTCCGGGATCCCGCGGCCGAATACGACGTTGCGCAGGAACGGCAGGATCTGCTCGGGATTCTCAGGGCCGCCGAAGCCCAGGAACAGCACCGAGTCGATCGGCTCCGGGCTCAACGCGTCGCCTCGTGCACGAGGTCGATCAGCCGCACCACGTTGTCGACCGGAGTCTGGGGGATCACGCCATGGCCGAGGTTGAAGACATGGCCCACGCGTCCGTCCGCCTCGGCGAGGATGCGGCGCGCCTCGCGCTCCATCACCTCCGGGGGCGCCAGCAGGGTGAGCGGGTCGAGGTTCCCCATCACCGCCACGTCCGATCCGAGAAGGTCCCAGGTCGAGCCCAGCTCCACGCGCCAGTCGAGGCCGATCACGCTGCCGCCCGCGGCCTTCATGTCGGCGAGCAGGGCGCCCGTGCCCGTGCCGAAGTGGATCACCGGGGTGCCCTTTGCGATGCCCGCGATCAGGCGCGCGACGTGAGGGGCGACATAGCGGCGATAGTCGGCGGGGGAGAGCGCGCCCACCCAGCTGTCGAACAGTTGTAGGGCCTGGCAGCCGGCGTCGACCTGGCGGTTCAGGTAGCCGACCTGCCCGCGCACGATCTTCTCCATCAGGGCGTGCCACGCGCCCTCGTTGCCGTACATCAGCGCCTTGGTGTGCTCGAAGTGGCGGGAGCCCTTGCCCTCGATCAGGTACGAGGCCACGGTGAACGGCGCGCCCGCGAAGCCGATCAGCGGGATCGCGGGCTCGAGCGCCGCGCGGGTCGCGCGCACCGCGTCGTAGACGTAGCGCAGCGCCTCGGGATCGACCTCGTGCAGGGCATCGACGTCCTTGCCGTCGCGCACGGGCGGATCGATCAACGGGCCCTCGCCTGCGGCAAACGTGAGCGTGAGCCCGAGCGGCTCGACGATCAGCAGCAGGTCGGCGAACAGGATCGCGGCGTCGGCGCCGATCCGGCGGCGGGCGAATGTGGTCACCTCGGCGACCAGCTCCGGCGACTTGCACAGCTCGAGCATGGAGACCCGCGCGCGGATCGCCCGGTACTCGGCCATGTAGCGCCCGGCCTGGCGCATCAGCCAGATCGGCGTGTAGGGAACGCTCTCGCGCCGGCAGGCGCGCATGAAGACGGAGTCCACGCTCGGATGGAGCGGGGCCCGCGGCAAGGCAGGGGAGGACACGTTGAGCATCTCCACGCAAGGGGGGGAGGAAGTCCGGGCGACGCCCGCATCATACCCGAACGGCCGCCGGGCCCAAAACGAAGCGGGCGGAGAGCCGAAGCCCTCCGCCCGCCTTGGAGATCCTTGTCCGTGTCGCCGAAGCGACTCGGCGTGCTTACTAGCGGTACAGGCCCTTGAGCGAGCCCCACGTCGCGGCTCTGGCCGGCGTGCTGCCGCAGTGTCCCGGACCGGTGATGCCGTTGTTCCAATCGTCGAGCGTGTGCGAGTTCGCGCTCGTCGTGGACGACGGCAGCGAGCCCGCGCCGACCGGCGGAATCACGAGGCTTCCAATCTGCGCGTCGGCGGCGGCAATCGTCGGGGAAATGAACGACGGGCTCGCGCCGTTCGCGAGGTTCAGCTTCGCGGCGATCAGCTGGTGGGCGAGGATGATCAGGCCGTTGCCGCCCGAAGGCTCGTTCAGGATCGAAAGCAGCTGCGCCTGGTTGTAGGTCACCGTGCCGAGCGTGAGGCTGAGCACGGGCCACGCGCCCGCATGATTCTTCCAATAACCCTGGGTGTACGTGCAATTCTGGGCGGCCGTCATCGTGCTCACGACCGCATCCGCCGTCGGCTGGCTGGCCGCGAAGCCGCCGCCCCCGCGCGCGTACACGCGCACGACGTATTGCGTGCCCGCCTGGAGCTCCTCGGTCGACGTCGCGGCGACGCCGGTCTCGTCGAACAGCTGGCCGAGTTCGATCGCCATCCACTGCTGCGGAGCGAGCGAGTAGTCCTCCGAGTTGCCGTCGGTCGTCCACACCGGCACGCCGACGAAGTCGCCCGACATGACCGCTGCGTTGGGCTCGGTCGGCCAGCCGCCGAGCGCGTCGAAGTCGGCCTTCTTCATCCACTGGGCGGTGAAGCCCTGCTGGGCGCCGCTCGGGCCGGCCTGCACCTGGAGGCGGACCGTCGAGGGCTTGGCGCCCACCGCGTTGACGGTCGGGATATCGAGTTCCTGGGCAATCGCCGGGCCGCCGACGAGAGCCATCGTGACCAGCGTCGCCAGCGCAATTCGTCCGAAACAAAGCTTCATGGCTACTCCTTATGGTTTCGAGGGCCGGCCGGCCGATCATTCGGTCGGAAGGTCATCGAGAAAAGCCCACCGCGTGTCGTCCTTTGAACCGCTCCGGCTGAAATACCGGGGACGGTGTTTCGGGCCACACGAAGTCGCATGGGGGAATGCGAACCGGGGACGCTGGTGACTTGGGTGCAACTCGAATGCGAGCGCGGAAACTCCAACCAATCCGGCCGTTCCGCGGCTGCAATACTGTGCCATAAACGGATGTTCTTGTCAATGGCGGACAGCCCGGAGGTCGACGGGTCCGGGGCAGGGTCTCCCTCGCCGGGTTCGGTCCCGGTCGGGGTGCTATTCTGGGCAAGCCAACCCGCCGGCCCGGGACTCCGGAAGCCCCCGGGCCGCCGGCACGCCGGCTCCAACCCGCAGGGTGAGGAATGACCGATCCGCGGTATCCCACAGGACCTTACGTTCCCAACCCGTTCCCGGATGGGTCCGACCTCGCAGCCTGGATCGACGTCCTCGCCGCCACGCCCGCCCGGCTCCGGTCGGCGGTTCGGGGCCTCGACGACGCCCAGCTCGACACCTCGTACCGGGTGGGCGGCTGGACCCTCCGCCAGGTCGCGCATCACGTGCCCGACAGTCACCTCAACGCCTACGTGCGCTTCAAGCTGGCGCTGACCGAGGAGACCCCGCTGGTCAAGGACTACGAGGAGAGCCGCTGGGCCGAGCTACCGGATGCGCGCGCGGGTTCGATCGAGCCCTCGCTCGCCCTGCTCGAAAGCCTTCACGAGCGCTGGGTGCGGCTGCTGCGCGCCCTGGGCCCCGCCGACTTCGCGCGCGAGTTCCGGCACCCGGCCTACGAGGCGCCGTTCACGCTCGGGCGCACACTCGGGCTCTATGCCTGGCACGGGCCGCACCACACGGCGCAGATCACCACGCTCCGCTCCTCGCGCGGCTGGTAGCGTTTGTTCGCCGTCGCGCGAGCCGCATGCGAAAACGCCCCCGGGGGAGAACTCCCGGGGGCGTTTCGATTTTCATGCCGCGCGTGCGAGGGGGCCAGCCCCCCGCTCAGTCGCGGTACTGCGACTTCAGGCGGCCCCAGGTCGACGGCGACGCCGGCACCGGGCAGTTGAGGTCGATCTTGCCGTCGTGCCGGAACACGTAGCCCGGGATCAGCACGCTTGGCAGCCACGTCAGACCACCGGTGAACAGGCCGGGGCAGGGTTGCCCGTTGCCGCCGTTGAAGCTCGACAGCCGCGTTCCGCCCGACCAGAGGATGTTGCCCTCCATGTTGCCGGTCTTGTACGCCGTGAAATTGTTGGTCTGCACGTAGAACGAGGTGAACGTACCCGAGAGCAGCAACGTGCCGTCCTGGAACGTCGACGGAACGATCGCGTTCTCCGGGTTTGGTGCGAACGACGAATTGCGCGGCGAGCCCGCGTAGAGCTCGATGATCCCGCCGGTGTAGTTCGTCGTGTAGAACGTGTACGCGGGCGGACCGGTGACCACGGTCGGCTGGGCGATCAGCCCGCGGAAGATGAACGTGTACTCGGTGTTCGGATCGTTCGCGTCGAGGTCGCCGAGCTGACCGTCGAACAGGCTCACGATGCCCACGCCGCGGAGTTCAGCGCCGGGGGTGACCGTGGTGGTCGAGGCACCGGGGCCGTACACGAATGCAGGATCCCAATCGATTACCGGGCCGGCGGAAGCCGGCGGGGCAACAAGTACGCCCAGCAGCAGGGCGAGGGGCATCAACTTGCGGAGCTTCATACGTTCCTCCAGGATCGGCCGTGTGCGGGCCGGCTACTGACGGTAGCGCGCCTTGACCGAACCCCAGCTCGAAGCCTTGGCGGGAACCGGCTCGTTAAGGAAGACCTGACCGTCGACCTGGTGGTCGTAGCCGGAGGGACGATTGAGTTCATTCGCGGTGGTGCCCGCGAACGTCCAGCCTGCGCGCTGATTGGCCGGGACGTTCACCAACTGCGAGCCGCCGTTCATCGTGAAGATCGCGTCGAAGCTGCCGCTGCCCGTGGACGTGTTGATCACGACCTGGAACTGGTCGAGCGCGCCCCCGACGAATAGCGTGCCGTCCGTGAACGTGCTCGGCGACGTGGCGTTCGGCGGGTTGATCCCGAAGACGTACGGCGTGCCGCTGGTCTTCGAATCTTCCCAGACCTGGAACAGGCCGCCGGGAGCGTAGTCGATCACGATGAACGATCCGAAGTTCTGGACGTTGCTCGGCGACAGGTTGGTCATGAAGTACGTGTACTGATTGTTCGCCGTGTCCGGCACCAGGGGAGCGAACAGGTTCGGCGCGGGGCCGAGACTGTTGTACATGCTCCCCGGCTCGCCGAACGTCGACGAGTTCGGATTCGGCGACTCGTAGTCGTAGCCGAAGTAGTCGATGAACAGCGTCTGGGCCTGGGCCGCATGCGGACGCGGGGCAATCAGGCCCAAGACCGCCAGGGAAAGCGCGATCGCAACTTGCTTCATGTGGTGTACCTCAATGGGGGAGCAGGGGAAAACCGGACTCCTACTCGACTCGAAACCAAACATGGGTGCGCATCGGAGGGAGCGATGGCGCGCACGACATCTCGGAACTCTTCCTATTCCATGGAGGGAGTTTCAGGAACTCAACAAGCATAGGGCATCCGAACGGACAAGGCAAGCCGGGCCTCGGGACCGGATCCTAGCCCGCGGCCGGCCGGAGGCCCTCCTGGGCATGGGTGACCGCGTCCGGAAAGCGGAGCGCCCGGCCGTAGGCCCGTTCGGCGGCAAGGGCTTCGGGCCCTATGGCTTCCTCGATGCGCGCCAGGAAGCCCTGGCGCTCCAGCTCCTCGGAGGGGACGAGCGGGGAGCCCATGGCCTCGCGCAGCGCCTCGGCCGCGGCCCCCAGCCGGGCGGCCCGGGTGGGGTCCCCGGAGCCGAGCGCGAACTCGGCCGCGGTTTCGAGCGCGTAGGCGCCCTCGCGCTTGGCGCCCAACTCGGCGATCAGGCCGAGCGCCTCGAGCAGCGACTCGCGGGCCCGCGCCGACTCCCCGAGGCGGAGCGAGACCAGCGCGAGGTCCGAGAGCGTGAGCGCGGTGTGCTCGCGGTCGCCGACCCCGCGGTGCAGCACCAGCGTCTCCTCGAACACCGTGCGGGCGCGCGCGAGATCGCTCTCGCGGAGCGCGATGTAGCCCAGGTTGTGCAGCGCGCCGGCCTCGCCGCGGCGGTCGCCCAGCCTCTGATAGAGCGCGTGGCTCTCCTCGCTGTACGCGCGGGCGGCCGGGAAGTCGCCGGCGTAGGTCGCGACCGTGCTCAGGCCCGAGAGCGCGCGCGCCTCGCCCTTGGTGTCGCCCTGAGCTCGGTGGATGGCGAGGCTCTCCTCGATCAGGGGCCGCGCGGTCGCGTAGTCGCCGCGGTAGAGAGCAAGCCCGCCTGCGCGGACCAGCGCCTTGCCGCGCGCCGCCGTGGGCGCGCGCGCGACGTCCCGGTCGAGCGCCGCCTTGAGCATGCTCCAGCCCAGTTCGTAGTAGCCGAGTGTCGTCCAGAAGCGCGACACCGCGGCGGCGAAGCCGAGCCCACGCTCGACGCCGTTCTCCGCCTTACCGCACCACTCCAGCGCGGCCAGCAGGTTGCCGTGTTCGAGCTCGAGGCGCCTGAGCCACTGTGCCTGCTCGTGGCCGAGCAGGCCGCGCTCGGCCTCCGTCGCCAGGCGCTCGAACGTGGTGAGGTGGCGATTGCGCGCGGCGGGGCCCTCGTCCGAGGCGTTCAGCTCCTCGAGCGCGTACTGGCGGACGGTCTCGAGGAAGCGGTAGCGCGAGGTGACCTCGCCGCGCTCCACCACGGCCAGTGACTTGTCGACCAGGCGCGTGAGATGGTCCAGCGTCTCGAACTCGTCGCCATGCTCGTCGCACACCGCGGTCGCGGATTCGAGCGTCCACCCGCCGGTGAAGGCCGCGAGCGCGCGCAGGAAGCGCTGCTCCTCGGGCACGAGCTGGTCGTAGCTCCACTGGATGGTCGCGCGCAGCGTCTGCTGGCGGGGGAGCGCCGTGCGGCTCCCGCCCGTGAGCAGGCGGAAGCGGTCGTCGAGGCGGGCGCGAATCTCGGCCACGCTCAGGACGCGTAGGCGCGCCGCTGCGAGCTCGATTGCGAGCGGGATGCCGTCGAGGCGATGGCACAGCTCGGCGACGATCGGCGCCTCGACGTCGCTCACCGCGAAGTCGGGCCGCACCTGCCGGGCGCGTTCGATGAACAGGCGTGCGGCCTCGAACTCCTCGAGCCGGGCGGCGGTGAGCGCGGCGTCGGTCGGCGGCAGCGCCAGCGTGGGCACCCCGTGCAGCGACTCCCCCGGGATCGCGAGCGCCTCGCGGCTGGTGGCGAGGATGCGCAGGTCGGGCGCGGCGTCGAGCAGCGCCCCGACCGCGGCCGCGCTCGCGCTCACCAGGTGCTCGCAGTTGTCGAGCACGAGCAGCGCGGTGCGCGGCGCGAAGTGCGCGCCCAGCGTCTGGAGAAGCGATTGTCCGGGCTCCTCGCGCACACCCACCGCGGCGGCGATCGTCAGCGGCACGCGCTCGGGATCGGTCACGGGCGCGAGGTCCACGAACCACACGCCGTCGGGCGCATCGGCCAGGCGCACCTCGGCGACCTTGAGCGCGAGCCTCGTCTTGCCGCTACCGCCCACGCCGGTGAGCGTGAGCAGGCGGGTCTGCCCGAGCGCGGCAACGCAGGCGGCGATCTCGCCCTGGCGGCCGACGAAGCTCGAGGTCTGGCGCGGCAGGTTGTTGGGTGCGACGTCCGGCGCCTCGCCCGCCATGAGCGCGGCGGCGCGCCGGATACCGAGCGTGTCCTCGAGTTCGAGCCGGGCGCTGCGCGCTTCCGCGAGCCGGCCGGCCGGGTCCTTGGCGAGCGTACGCACCAGCAGGGCGCGCACGCGCGACGGCGTGCGTTCAGGGAGGGCGTCGTAGTCGGGCTCGAGCTGGAGCGCCGCCTTCATGGCGCCGATCACGTCCCCGGGGAACGCGCGGCGTCCGGTCAGGCATTCGTAGAGCACGCAGCCGAACGCGAACACGTCGGTGCGCGCGTCCTGGGGCTGCGCCCGGATCTGCTCCGGGCTCATGTATCCGGGCGTGCCCGAGACGCCGGCGAGCGCGGACGAACCGCCCGATCCGCCGGAGCCCGCGATCGTGGCGTCGGGATCGCCCGGCGCAATCGTGGCATCGAGCGCACCCGGCGCGATCGTCTGGATGAAGCCGCCCAGGCTGAAGGTCGCGCTCTCGCCGTCGCCCGGGGGCAACGACGGGGCGGCCGGGCCCGGCGCGGGCGTGACTGAGGTCGACGCGCGCGTGTCCTCGGCGAGACCGAAGTCGAGCACCTTGACCAGGCCGCGCGGGCCGAGCATGACGTTGCCCGGCTTGATGTCGCGGTGGATCACCCCGCGTTCGTGCGCGACCTCGAGCGCCTCGGCGACCTGCGCGCATACGCGCAGCGACTCCTCGATGGGCAGGGCGCCGCGCTCGAGGCGCTCGGCGAGCGACTCGCCCTCGACCTTCTCGAGCACGAGGAACAGCGCGCCCGCGGCGGGCTCCTCGAAGCCGTAGATGGTGGCGACGTTCGGGTGGTTGAGCGCGGCGATCGCGAGCGCTTCCTGGCGGAAGCGCGCCAGGCGGGCCGGGTCGGACGCGAACTCGGGGGGCAGCATCTTGAGCGCGACTTCGCGGTCGAGCCGCGTGTCGCGCGCGCGGAACACGGTGCCCATGCCGCCCTCGCCGAGTTGCCCGAGGATGAGGTAGGGGCCGAGCGTCGCTCCGGTTTCGATCACGGGGCGATACTAGGATTTCGCG